>JALEMY010000152.1 GCA_022767485.1 Erysipelotrichaceae bacterium | reverse complement strand
CCAATGATAACAAATCCATTGCTATCTAAAGACTCTTCAAGTGGTCTATTTATTACGATAATTTTTTGAAAAGAATCATTTAGTGCAATAAATGGTCTTATTTCTCTTGTTTTGGTTTCTACTGAAGAAATATCGTTACTGACTTGAATATAATATTTTTTTGATCCCTTTTTGGCAATAAAATCAATTTCATAGCATTTTCTAATGCCAGTAATGATTTTTGGAAAACCATTATTTTTTGCAGATATTAATTTTGATAAATATCAATTTCTTTCAATCATAACAAACCGCCTTTTTCATAGAATTCTATGTTTTTTTAGAATAATAAAAACATTTTCTAAAAATAATATTCTATATTTACTAAAAAGCGCAAGAAAATAATATAATCAATACACTAAAAAAACGCAAGATGAAACGGTGGTATAGTAAAAAAAACTCTAATTGGTTTGATAAAAATATTAAGCCCGTTAGGGATAAAATTACCGAATAAAATAGCGTAGTTACAAACAGGTTAATTCCTGAATTGGCTATGATTTAAATTTTCAAGTAAATTTAGAACAAGTAGAATAGTTCTTTGAGTGATTGCCGATAATGTCAATTATTTTAATTATTTAATGAATAAATTTTACGTAAACGGAAAAAATATTCAGTAATTATTTGAATTATTACATCAGTGATTGTATAATATAATTGAAAAAAACATACGTAAACGGAAAAAATATTCAACGGGGGGTTGTTTATGTTAAGAATTAATAGAGAAATCTATCTTAAACAGCTGGTAAATAAGCAAAATAATGGACTAGTAAAAATAATTACTGGGATGAGAAGATGTGGAAAATCGTTTCTTCTTGATCCTATATTTAAAGAATATTTAATGGGTAAAGGAATAAGTGAAAACCATATTATTAAAATAGATTTTGATGAACGAAGGAATACTAAATATCAAGACCCGGATGTTTTAGACGAATATATTAGGAGCTTAATTGTTGATGATGCCACATATTATTTGTTATTAGACGAGATTCAAAAAGTAAACGATTTTGAATCGGTATTAAATGGTTTTTTGCATATAAATAATTTAGATATATATGTTACCGGAAGTAATTCTAAATTTTTATCGTCTGATATCATTACTGAATTTAGAGGGCGTGGTGATGAGATTAGAGTTTTTCCTCTTACTTTTTCAGAATACTATTCTGTATTTGAAGGTGATAAAGAAGATGCTTGGGAAGAATATATTATTTATGGTGGATTACCAAAGGTAATTTCTTTTAAAAGCGAAAGTGAAAAATCCAAATATCTTAAACAATTGTTTGAAAAAACCTACATATGCGATATTGTCGAAAGAAACAACATTCAAAGAATAGATATTTTAGATTCATTATTAAATATATTAGCTTCATCAATCGGTTCATTGACCAATCCAAATAAATTATTAAATACATTTCAAAGTAATGGGGTTAAAGATTTATCGATAAATACTCTATCTTCTTATTTGAAGCATTTGGAAGATTCATTCATAATTGAAAAATCCGAAAGATACGATATAAAAGGCAAAAAGTAT
>JALEMY010000029.1 GCA_022767485.1 Erysipelotrichaceae bacterium | reverse complement strand
GAACCTAGAAAAAAATTAGGTGAAGTCATAGAAACGTGAGAACCAATTTTAATCATTACTTTCACCTCTACTTCTTTTAATTGCTCTTTGTTTAATTCTTTTATTAATATCGTTTTGAATTATTTCTCTTCGATGTTTTCTTTTAACATCATCGATAGCTTTTTTGACTTTTTTCTTATAATTTGGTTTTACTTTTTTGCTTTTATTCATTCTAACAGCTTTATTAATCTTTTGCTGTAATTCATCATTTGCAGCAGATTTTTTTCTTTTATTTCTAGAATCGAAGACTTTTTCTTCAACCCATATATCGTTTTTTATTTGCTTAAAAGTGAAATTAATTCCTTGACTTTCAAGTTTTTTAATTGCTTCATAATCTTCTTTAGTGTATAAAGTAATGCATTGACCCGTTAGTGAATTTCTACCTGCTCTTCCTGCTCTATGAGTGTAAAATTCTAAATTATTTTTGGGAATATCATAAGAAATAACATGACTTACCCCATCGATATCAATTCCTCTTGCTGCGATATCTGAACATACTATATATTGATATTTTCCATCAAGCGCTCTTTTAATATTGCTTTTTCTTTCACGTGATGATAAATCACCATGAATGATGCCACAATTTATATTGGCATTTTGCAAGAAAGTATATATTTTTTCAACATTTTCTTTTGTGTTTGAAAAAATAAGACAAACGTATGGTTGAATATGATTTATAATATGTAATAAGACATCGTTTTTATCATTACCTTTTATCGGGTATAAAATATGTTCGATTTGGTCATTTTGATTGTCTTTATAATCTTGTAGGATCAAAGGCATTTTAAAATATTTTTTAATAAACTGACGAATTCCTGCAGGAATTGTGGCTGAAAATAACATAAATTGAGCATTTTTACAAAGTGAGGCTATCTTATCAACTTCATTTAAAAAGCCCATTTCTAAAGTCATATCTGCTTCGTCAATTATAAATGTTTCAACGCTTGATAAATTTAATAATCCATTTTCAATAGCTACTTCACAAATCTTTTCTGGAGTACCAATTAGTATTAATGGAGTCTCATTTATTTTACTAATTTCTCTTTCTGTATCAATTCCACCAGTCAAAACAGATATTTTTATATCGCAATCTTTAAAAAATTCTTTGCACGTTAAAAATGTTTGCATAGCAAGTTCACGTGTTGGAAGTAAAATAATTGCTTGTAGTTTTTTATTATTAAAATCTATTTTATTAAATAGTGGTATTAAAAAACAATGAGTCTTTCCAGAACCGGTTTTTCCTTTGCATGCAAAATTTTTATTATCTAACGCATATGGCAAAACAATTTCTTGAATTTGTGTTGGCTTTTCAAAATGAATGTTAGATATAGCTTTTAATGTGTTTTCTTTTAAATTAAATCTTTCGAATTGATTCATTTATATCACATCCTTTTATTTAGTAAAAAAATAAGCTAAGAGTAAAATTGCTGTTATCAACAATAATATAGAAATGACAAGTAATGTAATTTTTAAGCTTGATATAGGATAATTTCCAGCAAATTTACCAGTTTGTGCATTGCACATAAAATGGTATTTCTTATTTGAATAAGTATAATTTCCATTATATATTGGCACCATAATTTGTTTAAATGTTACATTAGAGAAAGTTGTTTGAAAATTCAAGTTAGAATAAGTATCGCCACCAATGTTTTTAATACATTCATTTCTGATAGTACTCATCATATTATTTTTAGCTACTGAAAAGCCTTCTTCTAAAGTTAAAGATGGTTTTTCAGTATAGTAGCCAAGTAAGAATTTTTCCTGATATTTCTCCATCTTATTAAAGTCAAAATGAGCGATTTTATTAACTTCATCATTGTATTGATTATTGCTTCCATTTACTAAAACATCATCGAAGTTTAAAGAAACTTTTCCTGAAACTCTAGTCCAACGAGTATGACGTTCTCTTATTGTTCTAGTAGTATTTCCACTTCTAACAGTTCTAGTTACATAGTAATAATCACCACGATTTGCTGTGTATGTTGAAAATGTTTTAGAGTCAAAAGTATAAAATGGAATATAAAAGCCACTAAAAGATGGCACTATCTTTCCTTTTTTAAACTTTCCAGGAGCAAAAAATTTGTTTTTAATCCAAGTTTGAAATGCAACTTTTACATCGCTTTCATTTAATTGAAAAGGAATAACACCATTTATTTTAATGATCTCATTTTCTTTATCTTCCTGTATTACACGATTTGAATTGCAAAAAGGACAGATAACAGAGACTGCTTTGTCGGATAAATAAATTAAACTACCACAATCTTGGCAATGAATAGTTCTTTGTTTCTTGACTATTATTGAGGATTTTTTAACTTCTTCTAATGCTTTTGCATAGTCAACTTCTTCACTTTGTAGTTTTCCACTTCCAAGAGAGTTAATATCGAATGTTGAGCCACAACTGATACATTCAACTTTTTTACTACCAGGCAAAAACTTTAGCTCAGAACCGCAATTTAAACATTTACTATCAATATATTTTTTATTTTCAATCTGATTGCTTATGCTCATATTAATGCTCCTTTTCATAAATAAACTGCAACAATATCGTTGCAGTTATCTTAGTAATTAATAATTATAATTTTTCACCGCATTCAGGACAAAACTTACTTGTTGAAGGTAGTTTGTTTCCACATTTTGGACAAGTAATTGTAGTAACTACTTGACTTGCTCCACATTCAGGACAAAACTTAACACCTTTTTTAATACTAGCACCACATTTAATGCATGTTGTTTTTTCTTCAACTAATGCATTTCCACATTCAGGACAAAACTTACCTGGATTAACAGTTGCATGACAATGTGGACAAATAACTTTTGCTTGGTTGTTACTATTTGCACTATTCATTGTATTAGCCATCATTTGACCAAAACCTAAACCAGCACCAAGACCTACTCCAGCTCCAGCTATTCCACCATTATTAGCAGCTGCAGTTTCAATAGCATTAGCAGCTTTATATTGTGTGTATGTATTCATATCACCAAGAACTTTAATAGTTGATTTTTGATCGATTGCTTTTTCAACTTCATCAGGAAGTGAGATATTTTCAACAATTACTTCTTGAACTTTTAAGCCCATAGATTGAAGTTTTTCACTAACTTTTAAAGTAGCTCCATTACTAATTTCTTCATATTTAGTTGGGATATCTAATACCGGTACTTTTTGTTCACTTAAAAAATCAGTAAATGAGGAAACGACAATCGATTTTACATAATCAGTTAGTGATTTAACATAAAATCTTTCTTGTGTACCAAATACTTCTTTTAAAAATGTTGCTGCATCATCAACTTTTAATGAATAAGTTCCAAATGCACGAATACGAACTACTCCAAAATCTGCATCTCTTAAAGCAAATGGATTTGATGTTCCCCATTTTAATCCTTGGAATTGTTTTGTATTAACAAAGTAAACTTCAGCCTTAAAAGGAGAGTTAAAATCTTTATATTTCCAAGATTGTAATTTTGTCAAAACTGGAATATTTTCTGTAATTAGCTTATATCTTCCAGGTTTAAACACGTCGGCAATTTGTCCTTCATTAACGAATATTGCAACCTGTGATTCTCTAACTGTTAATTGAGCGCCATTTTTGATTTCTTTGCCATCAACAGGGAAGCGATAAACCATCAAATCATTTTCATTGTCACTAGTCCATTCAATTACATCAATTAATTGTTTTCTAATAAAACTTCCAAGACCCATAATTTTAACCCTCTTTCTTTTTTTATTATTTTTTATTTTTATGCTTTTCCATCAATAAAGAAAAAGCAGCATTAGATAAATTGAAAAAGCACATTAATGAAGAAAATACGATAAATAATGTTGCATATTTTGTCGTGCTTACAATTAGTTTAGTTTCTAAAAATTGATTTTTAGTAAAACTAATAAAGAAAACTACTAAAAATAAATGAATTACAGATAATGAGGCAGTTGAATAAATTCTATATTTGAAGATGTGAGAAATCATATATAAAGCTCCAACAACCATTATAGCAATTACTAATACTTTAATAACTTTTGCAGCATTTATTAGTTCGCTTGAAAACGTTAAATACTGATTGATAATTGAATTCTTATTTGAAAGTTGTAAAAAAGTATTTGCAAAATCATATGTGTTAAATAATGAATAGTTAACTGGATGATATGAAGCTATTTTGAAAAACTCAATGATACTTTTTTCCCCTTTAAATAATTCGTTGGAATATGCAAATGAAATAGCTAGAATAAAAAATGTAATTGCTAATAATTGTATGATTACTTTTATCGGCCTTTTTAAATTGAATAAAATTTGCATTTTAAACCACCTCAAACTTCCTTTTTTTATTATAATATAATAAATTATTTTTGTAAATTACTTTCGCGATTATAAATATCGTAGCAACAATTACCAATTGCATCTAAGCAAATAATAGCTGCATCTTTTTTGCCTTTTTTTATGAAAAATAGTTTCATAAATTTTTTTATATAAAATAATGGGTTTATTATATTTAAAAGCAGCCAAAAAATAGATAATATTTTATTAAACACTTTAAAGAAATTGTTATATATTTTAATAGCAGGGTTGTATATTTTTTCTTTTAAATTAATTATTGAGGAAATATGAATTTTTTTAATATCTTTACACAATGGATTATCAATGATTTTTTTAAGTCTTAATTGAATCAAAATTAAGGCATTTAATATATCATTAATCGATAGTTCAAACATCGGATTTTCTTTATTTGGATATACGATCTTTGATACTTCTTGTACTTCATAAATAACAGAATTAATGATTTTATCGTTAATTTTTTCTTTATTATTTAATGAAAAGTGGGTTGTATAGTTTCTACTTGATATTTCTCTTATATCTTCATTTTTATTATTTTTTGAAAGTTTTTTAGTGATGAAGGCACAAGAAATGATAACCATTAAGAAAAAGCCAAAAATAATACCCATTAGCAAGTTTATTATATTTGACATGGATAGTTGACTAGTTAGTATCATCATTTTTTTTCTTATCCTTTCTTTTATTTTTTTGTATCTTTATCAATTGCTTTGCTTTTTTCCTACTTATTTCTTTAAATACCAATTCTTGATGACTATATAATTTATTGATGTCTTCACCTAAAGTGGTAAATATTTCAATCACTTCATAATCTAATAAATCATTTGCTTTTGAAGTAAGTATTTTTTTCCCTTTATCGATAACTATATCTTTCATTTTTTTAATAAATGAATTGCTTTTTTCAGGATTTGAAATTTTACTATCACTTTCGCTCAATTTCTTTTGTAACATTTCAAAGACAAATTTCAGTTTGATATCTTTAATATCTTTTCTAACAATTTTTTCGATAATACTAAAGTGATTAGAAATAATATTGTCTGTTAAATATTCGATACGATAAACAGCATATTGTAAAAAATCGACCAATTGCTCTAATGATATTTCAAAAACAGGATCGTCAGATTTAGGATAATATAGCATAGCTATATTTTCTAACATACTGTAAAATATTTTTCCAAATCCTATGAATTTTTCTTTTATTTGTTGATTTTTGTATGTGTTATTATATATATCAATACTAGATTTAATAATGCCTATGTATTCATCTTGTATAATTAGATCATTAATGTTGTTTTTATCTTTAATTTTATTTTTTCTTTTAGCTTCAACTTTTTGAATTAAATAAAATATTGATAAAGAAATAAAAAAGATAATTATTCCAACACAAAGCCCAATAAAAAAATATAATAAATTAGGTATTTCCCCCTCAAATTTATTATTTAAGTATTCGAATACATCGTTTATAAAAGCAAATAACATTTTTTTCTCCTTCGTCTTATAAAATAAAATATTATTATTTTTTAGACAATTTAATTATAGCAAAAATACTATTATATTTAAATTGACATTTTAATTTAAGTATTTTATATTTGTTAAGAGGTGAAACAAAATGTATAAAAATATTAAATGGTTTTATCCTAATTTTAAAAACAAAGCGGTTACTTTTAGTTTTGATGATGGTGTTTATCAAGATATAGAAATGATAAATATGCTTGATTATTTTCATTTGAAAGCTACTTTTAATGTCAATTCTGCTTTAATGAATAATAATGGTACTTTTACAATGAATAATTGGCTTAAAAACTATAAAATTGAAAAAAGAAGAATTAATGAAATATATAAAAATCATGAAATAGCCGGACATACATCTACTCATTGTGATTTTAAAAATTATGACGAACAATATTTAATAAATGAAGTTGATGAAGACATCAAAAATTTATCTAAATTAACAAGAAGAAAAATTGTAGGTTTTGCTTATCCATATGGTATTTACAATGATGATGTTATTAAACATTTAAAAAAATGTGGAGTTATTTATGCAAGAAGCGTTGAATCAACATTTAATTTCAATCTTCCTCAAGATTGGTTTACGTATGGAGGAACATGCACAATTTCTGATAAAGCATTTCCATCATTGATTAATAGATGGTTAAGATTAAATCCAAAATCACCTAAATTGTTTTATATTTGGGGACATTCTTATGAACTAGATATGTTTCATGAACACGAAAAGGTGTGGAAATTATATGAAAAAATAGCTAATAAAGATGATACTTATTATGCAACAAATGCGGAAATTGTGACATACATAAATGCAATATCATCTTTAAAATTCGATAAAAATACTAAAAAATTATCTAATATGTCAAATGTTGATTTATTCTTATTAGTTAATGATAAAAAAACCATCTTAAAAGCTAAAAAAGCAATTTTTGTAAAATAAAAAGCAGTAAATGTCTACTATAGTTATTGAAATTAGTAGACATTTTTTTTATAATTTAGTGGGTGGTAAATATGGCTTTAAAAGATGAAGTTTTATCTTATTTTATAAATCATAGTAATGTGGTAATTTCAGGCCAACAATTAGCTGAGTATTTTCATGTTACTCGTGGTGCTATTTGGAAAGTTATTAGGCAATTAAATGATCAAGGATATAAGATAAAAGGAAAGAATAATTTAGGTTATTTCTTCGATCAAAATTTAAATATATATAGTAAAGAATGTTTATCCTCTTATTTAAATAATAATTTTCATATTGAAATATTTGATAGTATAGATTCTACCTCGACTTATATTAAAAAAATAATTGATGAATATAATGATCCTTGTTTAGTTTTAGCTTATAGTCAAACGAATGGGAAAGGAAGAGTTGGAAAAAGATTTATTTCAAGTCCAGGAGGAATTTATTTTTCTTTTGCTATGAAAGATATCCAAAGTCTTAATATTGATTTATTTACGATAAAAGTGGCGGTTGCAACGCATTTATCTTTAAGTAAATTTACAAAATTACAATGTCAAATAAAGTGGGTTAATGATATTTATTATCAAAACAAAAAAGCTGCTGGAATATTATGTGAAGCTTTAATAGATTTTGAAAGTAACTATATCAATTCATTAATTGTTGGTATTGGAATAAATTTATTTAATGTCAAATTCGATGATGAATTAAAAGATATTGCTACTTCATTAAATGTTACATCATGTAATGTTAATGGTTTGATTGCTTTTATAATAAACGAAGTGTTAAATCCTACAATGTCAATACAAGAAATTTTATCTTACTATAAAAAAAATTGCTTTATATTAAATAAAGAAATTACCTTTATAAAGGATAATATAGAATATCAAGGAATTGCCTTAGATATCAATGAGCAAGGACATTTATTAGT
The DNA here is from genome assembly GCA_022767485.1 of Erysipelotrichaceae bacterium. Taxonomy (GTDB): domain Bacteria; phylum Bacillota_I; class Bacilli_A; order RFN20; family CAG-631; genus CAKPXW01. The sequence goes on along the minus strand of JALEMY010000029.1, from coordinate 7,992 downwards.
AAAAGTTAACGAAAATATTATGTGTCTTCAAAGTGGAGAAGTTACACTAAAAAAATATGAAAAATAATAAGAGAAAAAATATAATATTAAATATGTGCTTAGTTGCTTTATTTACAAGTTTACTAGTAGTAAGTGCTTTTATGCGTATTCCTATGCCTCTTGGCGATTATTTAACACTTCAACTTGAAGTTATAATTTTAATCGGGTTTGTCTTAAAACCGCATTTAGCTTTGGCATCTTCATCATTATATGTCTTCATGGGGTTAATAGGTTTACCAGTGTTTGCAGCAGGAGGAGGAATAGATTATGTTTTACGCCCTTCATTTGGTTATTTTATTGGCTTTATTTTAGCTTCTTTTATCATTTCTTTATTATTTAATAAAGTTAGAAATCATAAAATTGTTTATAGTGTTTTAATTGCAATTTTAGGTATATTAATCATATATTTATGTGGATATTTTTATAAATATTTATTATATATATTTTATTTAAAAGAAGATATTTCATTATGGGCTATTATTTTAGCTACTATGAGCTTTGAATTGCCAAAAGATTTATTACTTGGTATAATTTGTGGTGTAATAGGAGAAAAATTAAATAAAATATCCAATAAAATTGTATAGTATGAATGATTATATAAACATTAGAAAAATTTCATATTTTAATAATGAAAAATTAAAAGTATACATTAAAAGAAAAATAGATAATGGTTGTATTGGTATTTATAATTTTAATGAAGAAGTTGAAGCTAACACTGCCATATTGTTAAAAAAAGTAAACGGAAAAAATTTTATCGAATTTAATTTAGAAAATCTTAAAGTTGGATTATATTACTTATATTATTTTGAAGAAGATTCTTTTTATGTTTATCAAAAAATTGATTTTTATATCAATGATGATGACAATAATTATCAAATAAAAGACGCTAAAATGACTGTTATTAGCAATAAATATAGTAAACAAATAAGTATAAAGATTATACCTTCGTCTTTAAAAAAACTTACTTATATTTTTTATTACGCTAAAAATTATAAAAGATTAAAAAATTATTCATATATAAAAAAAGAAATTGTAGAAAATAAAAGTGAATTTGTAGTTTATTTTAACGAATGTATGAATATAGCAAATAATGCTAATCAAATAGAAATTTGTGTTTTAGAAGGAAATAGTTCCTCTTTTTATATACATATAGATGAAAACTTAAAAGTTAAAAAGTCAAAATTTTTATATCAGTTTGCCATACTTACTGATTTACATATTGAAAATGAACAAAAGTTAATTCACCATAATAATCATTTAAAAAAATCTTTGCTTGATGTAATAGATAATACAAAAAAAAGTGAAGCAATATTTGTCATTGGTGATCATAGTAATCATGGAACTGATGAAAATTATCTATGCTTAAATAAAATAATAAATAATGTAAATGCAAAAAATCAACTTCCAAAAATGTATTTTGCCTTAGGCAATCACGAATATATTTATGGTGATGATTATAATTCACAAGTTGATTTATTTTTAAAATATTTAAAGATGGAAAATGTTTATTATAGCGTTAGTATTAATGATAATAAATTCATTGTTTTAGGATCTAGTAGTATTATTGGTGAAGGAACTATTGATGATAGTTTACTATCATGGTTTAAAAAACAACTTGAAAGTACAAGAAAGGATTCTTTTACTTTTATTTTCCTTCATCAACCTTTAAAAAATACTGTTTCTGGTTCATTATATGATTTAAATCCTAAAATTCAATATTGGTATGGAATCGATAAAGAAAAAGAAATTAAACAATTACTTAAAGAATATCCTAACGCAATATTGTTTTCTGGTCATACGCATTGGACTTTTAACGCATATAAGCCTTTATGTTTTGGAAATATGGAAAATGCAAGCTTTTTAAATTGTGCTTCTGTTGGCTATTTATGGGATGATTTTGACCAAGAAGTTAGTGGAAGCGAAGGAGTATATGTTGAAGTTTATCAAGATTATTTGTTAATAAAAGCAAAAGAATTTATTGATGATAAATATATTCCTTCAGGACAATTTGTTATTCCATTATTTAAAAATGATAAATTTTAGTTTAATATTTGTTTTATTATTATTTAATTTTATAAAAAAGTGAAACTTTTTAATATTATTAATTGACATAAAAAAATAAGGATATGGAATAATTGTTTATTTTATTGCAATGGTATAGTTTGTTTTAAAAATGCTTTATTGGTGAAATTATGAGTGATGAAGAAAGAGTAAAAATTGCTTTAAACAGTAATGATGCAACAAGAATTAGACAAGAATTTGAATATATATATCAAAAGTATAAAGGCTTGGTATCATTTGTTGCATCAAAATATTTAAAAAATATTGAAGATATAAAAGATATTGTCTCTGAAACTTTTTTATCTTTTTTCAATCATGCTTTGGATGTTAAAAGTAATATTCAGGCATATTTGACGAATTCTGCAAAATATTTATCTTTAAATCTTTTAGATAAAAGAAAAAAAGAACTGTCACTAGTTGAAAATACCAATAAATGTTATGAAGAAAATTATGGCTATAAGTTGATCATTTCTTATATTGATGAAAATTTAAATAAAAATGAACAAGAAGTTTTTTACTTGCATGTAATAGATGGTTATACTTTTAAAGATATTTCTCATATAAAAAGAAAAAGTGAAAATACAATTAAAACAATATACTATAGAGCTATATTAAAATTAAAAAATATTAAGGAGTAATTTATAATGAAAAACGAAAAAGAAGTTTTTAAAAAAATGGATGAAATTATAGATGTAAATCTATCGTTTGAAGAAATAGATTCAAAAATTGATTATAGTCAATATATAAAAAAGCATTATCGCAGAAATAAAATTTATTCATATGGTTTTTTATCATTACTTATCATATCAATTATGGTTACTACAATTATGTTAACACCTAAAAATAAAACATCTAATGATTCTAGTTTAAATACGCAAAATGAAACTACTATATCGCAAAATGAAGTATCTATGTCTCAAAAAATAGAATCGATAAAAGCTTTAAATAATGTTATTAAGGAAGATAAAAGTTCTTTTAATGTCAATAATGAATATGTATCATCTTTAATTGCTTTTTCAAAAGATATATCACAAGTATTATTAGATGATAAAAATGTTATTTTCTCACCATTTAGTATATATAATTGCATAAGTATGTTATATGAAGGAAGTAGTGGTAATTGTAAGGCTGAACTTGAAAGATTACTATATTTATCCTCTTCATATAATTTAAAAGAGGCAATAAGTGCTGTTTCTAATAACTTATTAACTACTTATAGTCAAATTATTTCTTCATCATCTTTTTGGTGCAATGAAAAATATAAAAATGATATTAATGAAGATTATTTAACTACTTTAGCTAATTACTATAAAGCTGAGGCTTTTTCGGAAAAACTTTATGAAAAAACTGTGCAAAAGCAAATTGTCAATTGGATTAATAAGAACACAAAAAATGTGTTGAATGTTTCTGAAGATGCTTTTAATTTTTTAAATAAAGAAACCATTATTTTACTTTTAAATACAATATTTGTAAAAAGCCAATGGAGTAATGCATTTAGAGCGTCATCAAATTTTGATTCGACATTTTATGGGATAAATAATGAATCTATTATGACTTATATGACACAAAAAAATATAGCGAAAGTTTATTTATTAAACGATAATAATGGAGCATTATCTTCTTTATCTTTACTAGATGATTTAAAAGTGAATATTTTACTACCAAATAATTGTACTAATTACATTGATTTTTTTAAAAACCACACATTAGATTTATTAAAACCATATAGTACAAACGATAATTTTAATATGGAAATTTATAGAGTGAATTATGTTATTCCACAAATTGATTATAAAGAAAAATATAATCTTGTTGAAACATTAAATGAATTAAATGTTACCAATATTTTTTCACCAACTTATGATTTTAAAAATATTTATGATAAAGAAAAAATGTATGTTTCTTCAATGATTCATGAAGCATCAATTCAATTTAGTAACTATGGAGTGCTAGCAGCTGCATATACTGAAATATCAGTTGAAGAAACTACTAGTAGTGAAATAGTAGAAAACATAGAAGATTTTGATTTTATTTTAAATCAGCCATTTATGTTTTCATTAACTTATAAAGATATGCCACTATTTATTGGGGCATATTTAAATTAACTTTTAATTATCGATACAAGAATGTAGTAAATCTAAAATATATTTCATAGCCTTTTTGGCCTCATTAATAGGATATAAAGGGAAATCGTGGTTCATATTGTTACCAACATATAAATGTGCATCCACATTATTATCTTTTAATTTAGTATAAAAAGCATTGATTTCAGGGTATAAAATCTCTCTAGTTCCAGTAAATAATGTCACATTATTTATGTTTTTAACATTGCCAAAAAAAGGACTAATGCGATAATCTTTTAAATCGTTATTATTAGCCCATAAAGAAGCACTTTTTTTCAATGGTGCTATAGCAAGCATTGGATCTTTTCTTTCATATTCATAAATTTGTGGTTGTGACATTGATAAGTCAAGCCAAGGGGAAATAAGAATAGTTTTTGTAGGTTGTTTCAAGTTGTTGTTTGCTAAATATTCAAGATAAGACATAGCAAGACCACCACCAGATGAATCTCCCATCAACAATATCTTGATATTTCTTTTTAATTGTTCATTATATATTTTATCGATAAAATCAAATGCTTCGTCAAAATGATGATTAGGAGTTAATGGATAAATTGGAAAGATAATTTCAACATCTAAGGAGTTTGCTATTGAAGCGCAAAACTTCCATTGATAAGCTACAGGTTGACTAATGTAAGCACCACCATGTAAATAAATAATAATCAATTTTACATCACTAGTTTTAAAAAGTTTATATACTTGTTTATTATCGATTATGCATTCTTCTATATTGCAATTAAGTTTTAATTTTTTAGGAAACACAAATAAATCTGATCTTTCTTTGTGTCTTTTTAAATATTTGTTAAACTTTCTTTTGCTTTTTGCATGTTTTTTTCTTTTGCTAGAATAATGCAAATATGTCTCAATAACACTTGAAAAAAATGATCTTTTTAAATAGATGCTTTCAATTAAATGTATGGCAATAAATAAAGCTAAAAGAATTCCTAATACATTGAAAAAAACATTGAAATTAATAAAGGGGAATGATATTAATGTGTTCATTAAGCCTCCTATAATTATAAAGTCACTATATATAATTATATTTAAATCTCAAATTTTGTCAAAAAAATAATTTTAATTTGTATCTATGATTTATTATACTTTTATTGTATAATAAATATTTGAAAAGGAAGTGTTAGTATGTTTTTATCAATCAGTGACAAGAACTTGCTTATAATTATTATTTCATTAGCATTTTTATTAGTGCTTTTTGCTTGTTTACTATTTATTAAATTAAAAAGAAATAGTAAAAAAAGTTATGTTAATAAAGTTGATCATTTATTTTCATTAGTATCTGTTGAAGCAAATAATCTTATTAAAAGTTATCTTACTAGACTTTCAAAAATCGCTTCTAAAAATGAAGATTATGAGCAGATTTATTTGCAAATGAATAATCAATTTGAAAAATTAGAAAAGGAAGATTACGAGAAGATTTGTGTTCGTTATAATGGCCTTAGAAATCGTGTTTTAAGTGAAAAAAAAGTTAATAAGAATTTATTAGAACAAGTAAAAAGTTTTGAAAATCTTGTTAATATATATGTAAATGAAATGAATCAAATAAAAAAGGATTTGCAATCTTATTTTAAAGAAGGTGACGAACTTAGAATAGTTTTAACTTCATATCAAGAACAATATCGCAAAATAGTTGAAGAAAAAAATAAAAATTCTTCAGTTATTGGTCTTTGTAAAAATGAAATTGAAGAATATCTTTCCGACATTGAAATGTATTTTGATATTTTTGAAGATAACATTCTAGCTGCAAAATATAAAGAAGCTGCCAATAATTTAAATGAGATTAAAGAAAAAATTAATGGTTTATTAAGCATTGAAACTATAGCTGAATATTGCAAGATGGTTGATACTTTAATACCTAATCAACTTGAAGATTTATTAAATAAAAATGAAGAATTAAATCAAAAAGGAATTGTCGTTTCTCATTCTAATGTAAAAGAATTTGTTATAAATGCCAATAATGAACTTGAAAGATGTAAAAAGGAATTTAAAAAATTAAACTTTACTTCATTTGAAAGTGTCAATGACGCTATTCAATCAAAACTTGCTGATGCTCATGCATATTTAGATAATGAGGTATTTTGTCAAAAATCACTCGATGAAAAATATGATAGTGTCAATTTGAAAGTTCAGGATGCTTCAACTAGTTTTATTAAAACAAAACGTCAATTTATGGCAATGATAGAAATCTATCGCTTGCCTGAAAATGTTCATGATCGTTTTATTAATTTTCAAAATCAAGCTACTCAGTTAAGTGATTTATATCGTAATTATCAGACATTTTTATTTAATACAGTAAAGATTCCCTCATCTATTATGCTTGAAAAGCTTCTTAATATGAATGAAGTTGCGGATAATGTGTTAGATAATATCAATTATTTTTCAAAATTGTTTAACGATATAAAAGTTTATGTTGAATCAACATATAATCAAACAGATAAATTAATGATCGATTTAACTACAACTTTAGCTAATGTTCGTTATCATAAATGTAAAGTGGTATTTAAACATTATTTTAATGATGTTAAAGATGAGGTAAAACAACTTAAAGAAATCAAGGATTTATTACTTAAAAAGCCGATTAATTATGAAGAAATATATCCTATATTTTCACCTTTGGTTGAAAAAGTTAATGATACTATTGATAGTATCAATATTGAACTTAAAAACTATCAAATGGTCGAAAAATGTATTATTTTTGCTAATTCATTACGCCATAAATTCAATGATGTTGATAAACAATTATCAGAAATCGAACTTTTATTTAAAGATGGCGATTATAAATTAGCACAAGATAAGTTAAATAATATATTAAGCAATTATCACTCACTTGCATATGGAGCTTTTAAGGAATAATTATGGAACTATATTTAGATAATGCAGCTACAAGTAAAATAGATTTAGATGTGCTTGATGAATATTATAAATTATTAAAAACATATTTTGCCTCAACAGGTTCTTTGCATTCTTTAGGGGAAGAAGTTTTAACTTTAGAAAATAAATCAAAAGAAAAAATCGCAAAATTATTAAAAGTAAAGCCAAATGAGATATTATTTAATTCTGGAGCTACTGAAGGAAATAATTATGCGATAAAAGGTGTTGCTTTTAAATATAAAAATAGAGGTAATACGATTATTACAAGTAAAGTTGAGCACCCTTCTGTATTAAAATGTTTTGAACAACTTGAAAAGGAATACAATTTTAATTGCATTTATTTGGATGTGAATGAAAATGGTATTATCGATTTAAATGAATTAAAAAAGCATCTTAGTAACGATGTTATTTTAGTTTCTATAATGTATGTTAATCATGAAGTTGGTACAATCATGCCAATTAAACAAATATCTTCATTATTAAAAGAATATCCTAAAATTATTTTCCATAGCGATATAACACAAGCTATCGGTAAAGTTGATATCGATTTATCAAGTGTAGATATAGCTACTATGTCTGCTCATAAAATTCATGGGATAAAGGGTTCAGGCTTTATGTATAAAAAGGAAAAAATTGAACTATTTCCTTTAATTTCTGGTCATAATGCGAATAATGCAATGCGTGCTGGTACTAGCAATTGGCCTAGTAATGTGGTCATGAGCAAAGCTCTTGAAAATTCATTGAATTTTTTAAAAGAAAACGATGAAAAAATGCGTCTATGTCAAAAGAAACTTATTTCTTCTTTAAAAAATATAGCTAGTGTCGTCGTTAATACAAATTTAGATTATTGTATTTCATCAATTGTTAATTTTTCATTACCAGGATA
>JALEMY010000028.1 GCA_022767485.1 Erysipelotrichaceae bacterium | reverse complement strand
AATTTTTCTTTCATTACAGTTTCTGAAAATACTTTTGCGCCAAATCCTTCAAGAAGTTTTTCCATTTGTCGTTCTCCTTTTCTTATCCTACTTGATTATCTCTAATAAGAAGTAAATTTTCAAGTTTTTTGCTTAGAGTTTGATTTTTTATTGGAAATTTTTAAAATTTTTTCAAAAAAATTAACAAATTGTTACTTTTAATTCGATATATAAATGAAATAACATACCACAATTACATAAATTAACGTCTTTTAATTTTCTTAAAACTAATCATTTTCATTAATAGAACAATTTCAAATACTATAATTGTAAGCGTCAAAATATCCCAGGTTCGAACAATTTTGTTAGATTCTGGAGATTTTTGACGCTTACGTTTTTGAGAAGTTTTATAAAAATGAAAAATCCTGAAGGTTAATCATCAATTTTGCCTAACAGTTCAGGATTTTGTATTAATTTGGTTCATTTAACTATAAATTCCGGGACTTCAACTCCCATATCAGGGCGAAAAGGCTTGATGCCTTAATTTCATTGTATCAAACCTATGCTTTCAATATGGCAAAGATGAACCATTTTAATAAAAAATGCAAACAACCGATTTGTTATAGAATGCAGCAAGTTAAATTGGAATTTATCTACATATTTATTAATAAATTTTTGCTTATTTCAAACTCACATAAACCCTCTTGTGATTCTATATCCCAAGGTTCTAAAGTACTTACCATGTATGATTCTATGTTTTCTTTTAAAACTATACAACCTATAATACAATTTGTTGGAAACTGGTTTGTAAACTCTTCATTAGAAACTACAGGCCACTTTTCAATAAATTCATGTTTTTTCCCTTTGTAGTCATTAAATTCACATAATACGAATTCCGGATAACCCGAATCATCTATCAACTTAGTTGCTTTCGCTTTTATATAAAACATATCAATACCTCCATCTAATCAATAAATTCTAATTTTTAACACTAAACAAAAACATTGTTTCTAAAGTAAATGTATTAGTAAATTCAATAATATCACCTGTTTGGATTTTTCTTCTTTTATCATCATTTAGCCTCATTCCAATGGTTTTCCCTCCTTCTTTAATAGCGATAAAAGAATCATTCCATAAATTCATTTTATGAATGATTTCAAAATCTCCCAATATCCATATTGATTAGTTCCAATTATTGATATATATTTCTTTTTTATCAAAGAATTCAAACATCTTTGTACAGTTTTTTCAGATTTTCCAATTATTGATGCTAATTCATTTTTTAATGTTTTAGGATTCTCTTTAATTTTTATAAATATAGTTTTTTCATCTTTAGTCAAATCATCATATGCGTGGACATCAGCATGGACATTTGTCTGGCCATTGTTTCTATAAAATACAAAGCAAAAACCATAAGCAACATTTTCATAAGTCCATCTAACATTATTTTCTTTACATAGTTCGCTCATTCTTTTAAATCCTGTTCCAGCTTTCTCAACATCTTTGCATCTAAATAAAGTGTCAAGAATTAAAGGATTCCTTTTCATTGAAGGTATGTCTTTTTCTATATAATCATACGGAGATAAATCAAATGGAAATGATCCAGGATTAAAAATAGTAATTTTACTTGGATGAATATTGACTTCAATTTCTGGATAATTTTGGTAATTTGCATGTGCAAAAGCGTTTATAACCATCTCTCTTATAGCCCTAATAGGTATTTCAGGAATCTCAATTCTTTGAACTTCACCAATTTCAATGTGCCAATTAATTCGGTTTTTAATATAAGTCATAGTTTCATCAATTAAAGTATAGATATTGTTTTTAAATAATTTTAAATCCGTAAAAGTTATCTTTTCATCAGTTGCAAAACAAGCAAGTTTAAGACCTATATTTACATTTTTCCCAAAAAGGGCATATGCAGCATTCGAAACAATATTATTTTTATATAAATCCAACATCGACAATAATCTATTTTTGGAATACTCTTTTAATTCGAGTCTACCACAATTAACCGCCTCATTGTAATACGATAACAATGTTTCATCATCGATATCATCTAAACAAGCATTAGAGTCTTCTCTTTCCCAATTCAAAGAATAATTATCTTCTTGAACTAATTTTATTAGTTCGTCTCTAGACATTTTTCTATTTTGTGCTCCAACTCTTATTAGAAATTTTCCAAATGCACTGTATGGTTTTTGATTCCCATAAAAACTAATTTTCAGTACACTTTTATTATCAATCACTAAATTCTCAATAGTAGGAACAATTCTAGGCTCAACATTTGTTGAAATCATCTCAGATACGTCTTTTATTGTTGAATCAGTAATTACCTGTCCCTTAATATCTCCATTATCAAATACCCCAAAATAAACATCACCTCTACTATGTTTATTTAAGATTGCAGCAATTGCTTCGCATGCTTCTCTTTTTTCAGATGTTGATTCTTTAAATTCTGTTGTTTCATTTTCTTTTCCTAAATTCATAGTAGCCTCCTAAGTATTCAACATAATTATACTATATTATTGCTAAAATGTCCAGGCAAATGTCCAGGCAAATGTCCAGGCATTTTATAGACAAAATGGTAGTAAAAATATCTTTCATCACCAAGTGTCGTATACGTCAAAATTTAACACGAATGATAAAAAGAAAAAGATAATCAGAAATTATAGTTAAAAACTGTAATTATTCTAATTATCTTTTTTATAATTCCGCCATTT
>JALEMY010000146.1 GCA_022767485.1 Erysipelotrichaceae bacterium | reverse complement strand
AAAAAAAAAGCCCGGCAACTTGCTAGTCTCTCCATACGGATACATTCGCCGTTACGGTGCTTAACTTCTGTGTTCGGGATGGGTACAGGTGTGTCCACCGTGCCATAATCACCAGACTTTTTTCTTGAAAGAATAATCTTTCAAAACTAGATATGGATAAAATTTATTCTCACAAACACTTACAAATCCTCGAATTATTAGTATCAGTCAGCTAAATGCCTCACAACACTTACACCCCTGACCTATCAACCTCTTGACTTTAGAGGATTCTTACTTCTTGCGAATGGGAAGACTCATCTTAAGGTCGGTTTCGCGCTTAGATGCCTTCAGCGTTTATCCGTTCCACACATAGCTACCCAGCTGTGCCACTGGCGTGACAACTGGTGCACCAGAGGTGTGTCCATCTCGGTCCTTACGTACTATAGACCGATCCATTCAATCTACCTGCGCCCACGACAGATAGGGACCAAACTGTCTTAAGACGTTTTGAACCCAGCTATCGTACCTCTTTAATGGGCGAACAGCCCAACCCTTTGAACCTGCTACAGCTCCAGGATGCGATGAGCAGACATCGAGGTGCCAAACTGCGCCGTCGCTGTGAACGCTTGGGCGCAATCAGCCTGTTATCCCCAGGGTAGCTTTTATCCGTTAAGCGACGGCCTTTCCACTCAGAAACCGCCGGATCACTAAGCCCGACTTTCGTCCCTGCTCGACTTGTAGGTCTCGCAGTCAAGCACCCTTATGCCTTTGCACTCGTTGTATGATTTCCAACCATACTGAGGGTACCTTTGGGCGCCTCCGTTACCTTTTAGGAGGCGACCGCCCCAGTCAAACTACCCGCCTGACACTGTCCGAATTACCAGTTTATGGTCTTCGTTAGAAACATCACTACTGAAGAGTGGTATCCAACCGTTGGCTCCAAAGCGACCTAAATCTCTTCTTCCTAGCCTCCCACCTATCCTGTGCATCAATAGCAATGTCTCAATATCAAGTTATAGTAAAGCTCCATGGGGTCTTTCCGTCTAGTCGCGGGTAACCTGCATCTTCACAGGTACTAAGACTTCACCGAGCCTGCTGTAGAGACAG
>JALEMY010000139.1 GCA_022767485.1 Erysipelotrichaceae bacterium | reverse complement strand
TTTTATAGATGCGTTATAAGAACTAATTTGATAATAGTTGTTCTTAGCTTTTTTGAATGCTTCTTTGTTGTTAGGTGTGCCAAGACTTTCATAACCACTAGGAGACTTGTCATATAGATATTCAGACCACTTTGTCTCCGAGTCAATTATTCGCTTATCTAAGTCTAGATAGTAATTATTCTCAACAGTCAACCATCCAATAAAACCAACATAGCTATATTCTGTGTAATCTACTGTATATCTATCTGAATATACAAATATCGACTCAACGGTATCATATGTGTCGGTTATCTCATTATACACTTGATGACAGATATTACAATTTGCATAAATACTATTGCCATTTGAATCTTTATATTCATGAACTTGTGAATAATAAGTTGAATATGTTCCGCTAAATACGCTGCTTCCTCCATTCCTAACAAAAATAGAATAACAATCAACTGTGCCTTTTTTTTGCGCCGTAGTACCACTATTTGAGCATCCACATAGAACGCAAGACAACATCAAGAGTCCTAAAGTAAAAATTTTCTTCATCATTTAATCTCCTTTTTCGATAATTCTAAAAACTTTCTTTGAACCTTTAAAGTCGGTATAGACTTGCCATTTTCATAGCGATTAACTGATGCAAACGAGATACCGAGTTTTTCTGCGAATTCAGTTTGAGTAAGCATCAAATCCAATCTGATTTTCTTTATATCAGATGGAGTAAATTTACATTTATTTTCCATACTATTTTAATGCATCCTTTATTGCTTGTCTTAAATCTTTATTTTTCTCATATATTAATTTCTCGCTTTCAATGTTAATGTAATTACATTATATCACATCGTTAATAATTTCTTAACGATAAAAGAAATGAAAACATATCAAAGTTCTTGTTTTACTTTTGGTCATTTTAAGGCGTTTCGAATCCCAACATTTGTTTTATTTTGTTGTCGATACCCAAGTGAGAAATACAACTTCGATACACATTAAATGTTTGTAGATTTTCTATAGCCGAACTAAAATTAAAAAAATAGGGTGAATTTTAACCAAAATACCCCTAAAAACAAAAAAACTCCGATATTTTAACGTATCGAAGTTATTGTTTTCAAATGGCAGGGGCACTAGGAATCGAACCCAGATCGACGGTTTTGGAGACCGATGTTGAACCATTCAACTATACCCCTATGTAAACAGCATTATTATTTTAACAATATTGTTTACGTTTTTCAAGTATTATCTTAATTCTTTATTAATAAAGTTCCCGTGAACTTTATGCGCTTCTACAACGGAGATGAATGCATGTTCATCTATAGATTTAACTTTTTTAGTTATTTCAACAACTTCAAATGAAGAACATGCACAATATAAAAAGTCTTTATGCTCATTAGTGTAACCACCACGAGAATCTAAAATAGTGACACCACGTACAAAGTGGTGTGTTATCTCGTCAGCAATTTCTTTTCCTTTAGATGTGGTAATTAATAAAATTGCTCTTTTATTTCTAACATAAAACAAATCGATAACAGTCGAGTTAATAACTAAATATACTAGAGTATAAAATGCTTTTGATAAAGCGACTTCTTTATCAACTATTAACATACCAACTAAGATAATAACAGCATTGAAGGCAACGGATAATTTACCAATAGAATATTGTTTTCTTAAACTATAATACATTGATAAGACATCGATACCACCAGTTGATCCACCAACAATATAAGCGACAGCATTTGCACTACCATTTAATAAACCAACGAACAGTGCAGCATCTAAAAAGGAGATATTACCATTAGCTACTGATAAATAAAGTCTGACACATAAATCATCTGGAAGAAAAGTCATAGTTATTGAATTTACAATGACATTTATGGCTGTAAGGATAGTGAATTGATGAGATAATTTTTTCCAAGATAAAATAAGTAAAGGAATATTTAAAATAAATAAAACAATACCGGCAATTGTTGTTTCAAGGGAAACTTTAGGAGAAAACAATAAATCGTAAGCTCGTCCAATAATTAATGCTATACCAGTAGCACCAGTACTTAAAAACTGATTTGGAGATAAAAAAACTTTAACTCCAACTGCCAAAACAAATGATGAAACGATAGTGATAATAACTGCAATTGCAAATGCAAAATACTTGCTGTGAAGAACTTTTCTCATAATATTATTCCTTTATTAACAAACATATTATAGTTCTTTTTTGCCACTTTGCAACAACAATTTATAAATTGTTAATTACCCAATAGATTGAACCTTTTTCATTTTCTAAAGCTGAAATTGGATCTATTTTTATTTCTTTAATATAAGATGGTGGATTATACCACAAGTTGTTTGTATCTAATGAATTTGCTATTTCTTGAAAAAACACTTTGGCTAGATTTTTATACATAAGAGGTGTATTATCATCAGTTCCACACCAAATACCGATTGTGTATGTAGGATTAAAACCAATTGTATAAGTATTATATGAATCACTACCTGTTTTAGCACCATATTTTACATTAGTTTGATAGTTAAATAATGTTGGAAAGGTATAATCGATAGCATTTTTATCAAATGGTGCTGTCAGCAATTGATTTAAAACAAAAACATATGGCTTATATAATGCTTGCTTAGATTTTTCATTATTAATGTGCAATATTTGTCCATCATTTGTGGTTATTTTTTTAATCATTCTAGGATAATAATATCTTCCAAGAGATGCAAAGCAATTATATATGCTAGTTAAGTGAAGCAAGGTGGTTTCATCTACTCCAAGAGCAGAAGAGGGAACAATTTTAGCGTTTATATCAAATTTGTTTAAGATATTGGCAAATGATTCAAATCCTAAAAGTAGTAATGTTTTTGTGGCATAAATATTATCACTAAGCGCGATAGCTTCAATCATATTTATTTTGTCATCAGCATATTTATTTGTAGCATTGTTAGGGGTAAAACTTCCATATCCTTTAATATTAAAAGTTGTTTTTTTACAAGATAAGAAAGTCAGCGGACTAATATTGTTTGTCAATGCAAGATAATAAAGAAGTGGTTTGATAGTAGAACCAATAGGACGCATTGCATAAAAGGCTCGATTGTAGGAATCATTTAATTGATAACCACCAAGAAATGCTAAAATATCACCAGAAAAACTATTTAAAATAACAGCGCTTACTTCGCTATTATCATTTGGATTATTACTAGAAATTATCGAATATATTTTTTCTTGTATGTCTTTATCAATAGTCGTATATATTTTTATTCCTAAAGCTTTATTTTCTTTCGTGTATAAATCGTATTTTTTTAAATAGTTTGTGGCGTAGAAAAAAAGAGGGTAAAAAACACTTTGCGTTTCTTTTTGATAGTTCATAATCGTATTTTTATTAAGGTATTTTTCATAGGTAAAACGATCGATAAATTTAAGCTTATTCATTCGTGATAAGACATAATTTCTTTGAGAAAGAGCCTTATTATAGTCGATGTCAGGTGCATAGATATTCGGTGCACTTGCAATACCAACTATCATACATATTTCATCAAGTTTTAAATTTAAATTATCTTTGGAAAAATAATAGTAACTTGCTTGTTGTATTCCATATATATCGTGACCTAAATATATATTGTTTAAATATTCTTCAATAATTTTTCTTTTGTCATAGTGAGTTTCAAGGCGGATAGCTAATAGGGCTTCTTTTATTTTTCGATAAACAGTTTTTTCATTATCAAGATATAAACTTCTCGATAATTGTTGAGTTATTGTTGAACCTCCTTGCGTTGTATTATTAACTAAATTATTATAAATTGCTCTTAATGTTCCTTTTAAAGAAATTCCT
>JALEMY010000107.1 GCA_022767485.1 Erysipelotrichaceae bacterium | reverse complement strand
TAGTAAATTTTGATGTATCTTTATCTAAAGAATATTTTAATTTATTCTTTAAATACTCCAAATTAAATTTTACATTATGAGATAAATAAAACATATAATCAAAATAATCTCTACCTTTTGTTCTTTCTCTCCAATTTCTAGTTAATAAAGCATTTAATTTACCAGCAAATAAAGATGAATAATCAAAACAATATATATTTGAAAACATTGGTGAATTTAATAATTTCATTTCATACTTAGCACCAGGTATAAATTTTGTACTAACTTCAATTTTTATTGAAACTAGCTTTTCTTTATTCATGCTAATTATACCAAAATACTCATTTGCTAAATCATAATAAGATATTTTAATATATCTTCTTCTAACCTCACCATTATCATAATCTGGTTTAGTATATACTGTAGCTTTTAAACCATATGATTCTAATACATTAATACATTTAGACATATATTGGTCAAAATCCAGTTTATAATCTTCACTTATAACTTGAAAATCCAAATCCTCACTAAATCTATCTAAATTATGAAATATTCTTAAGCATGTACCACCATAAAAAGCAGCATTTTTAAAAAAAAATGTCTGTGATAATGCATACAATATTATCTTTTGAGATATCTCTCTTAAGACATTTTCAAATTCATTTAAATTTTTAGGATTATTTAATTTTAATGATTCTAAAATGTAATTATTTATCATTGTTGTCCTCCAAATACTTTTTTAAAATATGTAATGTTTTAGATGAATATAAATCACATAATTCAATTAGTTTACATTTATCTAATTCATCAAATATAACTTCATCTATTCTTAAATCTTCAAATAATAAATCTAACAATTCCTTTTTATTATTTCTTGGAGATATTATAGATAACATATCAGTTAGTGCTTTTTCTTTTGATGCAATCATTACTTTTGTTCCATCTATTTCAATTTCATTAATATCATATGGATAAGCATTTGAGTTAATATCATGATATAAAAATAGCCCAAAAGTATTCTTATACTCCTTTTTCTTATTTTTCTTAAATGAAGCTGACTTAATAGCATATACTCTTTCAGGAATCATACCATAATAAGCTAAAGCTGTCTCAAAGGAAATATATGATGGAGAAAATAAAACATTTGCAATAGTAAAAGGATCCGCATCTTTATTAGTTTCGTAAAGACCTCTTTTTAGCTTAATTAAGTTATTATTCTTCTCTTCAACTGCGATTTTGTTATAAATATTAGAATATTCTCTATATTCATGTAATAGCATATCAATAGTCTTAATCATAAAAATTTCCTCCTGTTACTACTATTATACAGTAGTTTTTGGAGAAAATCAATGTATATAGTTTAAAATAAAAGCCTCAGATTACTCTGAGACTTGAATTTTTAAGATGGTGGGGGAAATGGGACTCGAACCCACACGAACTCACGTTCACCAGATTTTGAGTCTGACGCGGCTGCCATTACGCCATTCCCCCATTAAATGAAAGCGAATTAATTTTAACATATTATTTTTGAAAAGTAAAATAAAAACAAAAATTAATGAATTAATAGTATATTTTGTAATCTGTTTTTATATATAATAGATATATTATTAATAATGAAAGATATAATGGTGCTAATATGATAAATGCAATAAATGTACATGGATTGAATCTTGATGATGCGATTAAAGTAATAAAAAGAAATATCGAAATTGCTTATAATAGCAATCAAAGTTACATATATGTAAATCATGGCTACTCACATGGTGACAAGATCAAATCGTGGTGTTTGAAACATGCGATAAAACATCCATATGTTCTGAAAACTGATTCTACATCAAATAATGGGGTTAGCATTATCTATATTAAACTCAATATAAAAAAAATGTAATTTCAATTTAATGAAAGAATGCATATTATTTGATTTTAAAGTAAGATTATTTTTATAAGCAACCATAAAAGCATCTAGCTGATACTTTCATAAGAACAAGTATATTTGAAACAAAATTGTATATTTTATAGATATTAATGGTTTATTATTTCTGAAAATGGGAATACAAACAATATAATAGATAATAATATTATTAAATAGAAAATGGTAAAAAAAGGAGCCATTGACAAAAATAAAAAAAATATCTTGCAATAATTATTAATTTATGGTATCCTCACACTATAACCAAATTTGGTTATGGCTAAAAGGAATTTATTTATAATTTTATTAGGAGGAAAAAACATGAAAAATAACAAAAAGGCACTTTTAGTTGCATTACTTGCTGTTAGTTCATTGGCATCATGTGGTAATGTTGATGGTTCATCATCTGTAACAACATCTGGTAGTGATGCAATTGATTCATCATCTAGCACTCCAGTTGAAGAAGCAAAAGTGTATACTCACAACACTTTTACAACAGTTTCACCATCAAACTGGAATGAATTAACTTATCAAGATAACAATGATACTCAAATTATGTCTTATCTTGGAAGTAGTTTCTTCACTTATGATTTCAAATTTGATAGTGATGGTGAAATCGTAGATGGCGAATTTGAAATGAAATATGACGCAGCTACAAAACTTGAAGACGTAACTACAACTTACGCAGGAAATTCTAAATATTCAGTTCCAGCAGGAGCTACTGGAGCTTATGCTTATAAGATTACTCTACGTGAAGATTTAAAATGGTCTGATGGAACTCCAATTAAAGCTGGAGACTTTGTTTACACAATGAAAGAACAATTAGATCCACTATCTCAACACTACCGTGCTGATAGCTTCTACAATTCTTCATTAGTAATTCACAATGCTAAAGACTATGTAAAACAAGGTCAAGTATTTGATGAAGTACAAACTAGTAGTATATTCTCTGGTGTTGCAGCAGCTAAAAAAGCAGGTTGTAAAGTTTATTTAGACTATAACACAGTTAACGCTACATTTGATGATTGGTTTGGTGGAACTTATGAACAAGTTAAAGCAGCTGGATTCTTTGCTACATACTTTACAATTTATGATGCATCAGGAAATGCTACATCTGAAAATTTCTTTGATAAATATGCATTTACTGAAGATGTATCACGTATTGAAGTTACAGATGAAATGATGGCTGACTATGCTGCATGTTTAGACTGGGATCCAAATGCTGATGCAGAAGTTGCAACACTATCAATTGTTGATCATTATGAAACAGCAGCTGTTGACTTTGCAAATGTTGGTATCTTCGTTGGTAATACTGATTATGAAATCGTTTTAGTATTAGATAAGCCACTTGAATTATTAAAAGAAGATGGCTCATTATCTTACCAAGCTGCTTATAACTTATCAAGTTTACCATTAGTTAAGAAAGATTTATTCGAAGCTAATAAAGTTGCACCATCTGAAGGATCTTCTTTATGGACTTCAACATATAATACTTCAGTTAATTCAACAGCTTCTTGGGGACCATATAAGTTAACTTCTTTCCAAGCTGGTAAAGAATACATTCTTGAAAGAAATGATAATTGGTATGGTTATTCAACTGAATTATATGATGGTCAATACCAAACAACTAGAATTGTATGTGAAACAATCGCTGAATATGAAACAGCATTCATGAAGTTCTTAAAAGGTGAAATCGATGGAATTGGTATCGATGTTTCAAAAGCTCAAGACTATAAAGGCAGTGATAGAGCTATTTACACTCCAGATGATTATGTTGGTTCAATGCAATTACAATCAAGTAAAGAAGCATTAAAGACTCGTGAAACTGAAGGTGTTAATAAGACTATCCTTTCATACGTTGACTTTAGAAAAGCTTTATCATTATCAATTAATAGAACTGAATATGCACAAGCATGTACAACAAGTTCATTAGCTGGTTATGGATTGTTCAATTCAATGCACTATTATGATGTTGAAAATGGTGGCGTATTTAGAAATACAGATCCTGCACGTCAAGTATTATGTGATACATATGGTGTTGATGCTTCAGAATATCCATCACTAGAAAAAGCAGAAAAAGCAATTACTGGTTATGATTTAGAACAAGCTAGAGCATTAGTAGTAAAAGCTTATAACGAAGCATTAGCTGCTGGTGATATTAAAGAAACTGATAAAGTTGTATTAGATTTTGGTACTGCTGCAATTACAGAAGCTTTCTCAAGACACGTTGCTTACATCAGAAAGTCATTTGAAACATTAGTTGTTGGTACTCCTCTTGAAGGAAGAATTGAAGTTAAAGAAAAAGAATTTGGAAAACAATGGGCAGAAGACTTCAGATCAGGTGCTTATGATATTTGTCTTGGTGGTTGGTCTGGTGCTGCTTGGGATCCAGGTTACTTCCTATTAGCTTATCTTTCTCCAGCATATATGTATTCTAAGGCATGGGATACATCTGCCCAAATGATGACTATGACTGTTGAAGGTGTTGAATATACTTATTCATTAATCGAATGGTACAATGCATTAAACGGTATAGATTTATACTATGAAGATGGCTCTGCAAAACACCCTAACTGGTCAAATGGTGCAGTTGATAATTCAGTAAGACTTCAAATTATTGCTGCTCTTGAAGGTCAAGTATTAACAGAATACTACACAGTTCCTCTATACAATGCTTTCTCATCTGAATTATTATCTTACAAAGTAGAATATGCAACTACTACATATAATACATTCATGGGCTATGGCGGTATTCGTTATTTGACTTATAACTATAGTGATGCTGAATGGGCTGCATATCTTGCAAACCACAGTCTTGACTATAAAGGCTAGTTTTTTAACTAAAATAATAATGTGAGGGGAAATCTTCTCCTCACATTTTATTGCTAATAAAGGAGGGTTTATTAAAATGTACATGTTTAAATACGTTTTAAAAAGATTAGGATTAATGATTATGACCTTCTGTATTATTGTTGTTATTTGTTTTGTTTTAATTAAGCTTTTACCTATTACAATCAACGTACCAATTGGTGAAGATGCCGCCAAATTAGAAGCTCAATTTGAAGCTAGAGGATATTATGATCCAATTCCAGTTCAATTTATAAGATATTTAAAAAGAATCTTTTTAGAAGGAGATTTTGGTATTGGTACACAAATAGCTGAATATCGTTTTAGAAATGTTTGGGATGTATTTGTAGAAAAACTTCCTCCAACAGTTTTAATTAACGTTTATTCGTCATTAATTGCTATTCCAATTGGTATTATTTTAGGTATCTTTGCTGCATTAAAGAAAAACAAATGGCAAGACCACGTTATTAGTACAGGAGTTATGATATTCATTTCTGTTCCAAGTTTTGTTTATGCTTTCTTAGTTCAATATATTTTCTGTTTCAAATTGGATTGGTTTCCACTAACTATGAAATCAGGATTTGAATACTTTACTTGGGATATGTTTAAATCAATGATGCCAGCGGTTATTTCAATGTCTTTTGGTTCAATTGCTGGATACGCAAGAGGTACACGTGCTGAACTTACAGAAGTGTTGACAAGTGAGTATATGTTACTTGCTAGAACAAAAGGTTTAACTAAAAGACAAGCTACAGTTAGACATGCATTAAGAAATGCAATGGTTCCAATTTTCCCATCAATCGTTGGTGAATTTGTTGCTGTATTAAGTGGTTCACTTATCATTGAAAAAATCTTTTCAATTCCAGGTGTTGGAGGATTATATCTAGCTGCAATTAATGCACAAGATTACGATTTCTTTATGTTACTTTCCGAATTTTATATTTTAGTTGGTTTAGCTGCGGCAATTGTAATTGATTTAAGTTATGGATTTATTGATCCAAGAATTAGAATGGGGGCGAAGTAAATGAATTCTGAAGAGCTATTGAATATTTCAAAAGATAAATTTAATTTTGCCAATAATAGCGATAATTTACATGATAAAGAATTGGTTACTAAACCTATTAGTTATTTTAGAGATGCTTGGAATCGTTTTAAAAGAAATCAAGCTTCAATTGTTGCTACAGTTATCATTGCCATTTTATTTTTATTTTCAATATTTGGTTCATTAATGACTCCATATAAAGTTAGTTATAAAGACACATATTTTAGAGGAACATTACCTAAAATTGGTCTATCAGAAAAATTAGGAATTGACTTTTATGATGGATGTCAAGATAAATCATATAAATTAGAAACATTTACTCATCTTTATGCTATGGGTATGGAAAATAAACACTATGCTGTTAAAAATAATGAATATGAAGAAGTTAAGGTTTCTGTGGATGGAGAAGATACTATCTATTTTAATTTTCGTTTAGATACATATCAAATGAATGGCTCCGTATTTAAACTTTTTAATAAGACTGAATATTTAGCCTTACAAGCATATCAAAATGAAACAGGCATTCAAGTTATTTTTCCGATGACTGAATATGATTATAGGCCAGTTAATGATAGAGAAAATGCAAACTATTGGTATAAAACAAGTAATGCAAAAGGAAAACCCGTGATATCTAAAAACGCAGATGGAACATATGATTTTTCTTCTTTGCAAAACATTTATTTATCTTATAGTGATGGATATGATAATTATAATAGTTTAAGAATAGAAGGAGATACACCTTTATATGATTATGCTGAAATAAGGCAAAATGGTCAATATAAATGTCGGGTAAACTATTATGAATATTATATTTACTATCACACAAGAATTGCTAAAGATGGTATCACAAAGCCAATGTTTTATTTTGGAACTCAATTTGAAAGTGGTAGAGATGTATTTACTTGTTTAGCAAGTGGTGCTAGATTTAGTTTCTTATTAGCTATCGTAGTAGCTGTAGTTAACTTAATCGTTGGTGCTATTTATGGTGCTATTGAAGGTTATTATGGTGGTAAGATTGACTTATTAATGGAAAGATTTGTTGAAATTCTATCAGCTATTCCATTTATGATTGTTATAACATTGTTAAAATATCATATGAAAGATTCAAGTCACATACTTATTTTGTTTATATCATTCTTCTTAACTGGATGGATAGGTATGGCTGGAAGAACAAGAATGCAATTTTATCGATTTAAAAATCAAGAATATGTATTAGCTGCTAGAACTCTTGGTGCAAAAGATAGAAGAATCATGTTTAAACATATTTTCCCTAACTCTTTAGGAACATTAATTACCGGTAGCGTACTTGTAATTCCTAGTGTTATTTTCTCAGAAACATCGCTAAGTTATTTAGGTATTATTAATTTAGCAACTGGTAACTTAACAAGTGTTGGTACATTGTTATCACAAGGACAATCATATTTGACAAGTTATCCACATATGATTATTCCACCTGCATTATTTATCTCATTATTAATGTTAAGTTTTAACTTATTTGGTAATGGTTTAAGAGATGCATTCAATCCATCTCTTAGAGGAAGTGAGGAAGGATAATTATGGAAAAGAAATTAGAAGTTAATAATTTACAAATATCTTTCCGTACACAAGGTGGAATCGTTAAAGCAGTACGTGATATTTCCTTTGATTTATATAAAGGAGAAACACTAGCAATTGTTGGTGAATCTGGTTCTGGTAAATCAGTTACTAGTAAAGCCATTATTGGTATTTTAGCTGGAAACTCTATCGTTGAAGGCGGAGAAATCTTGTATGATGGACAAGATTTATTAAAGATTTCAGAAGATAATTTCCATGAAATTCGTGGAGATAAAATCTCAATGATTTTCCAAGATCCTCTTTCTAGTTTAAATCCAATTATGCGTGTTGGAAAACAATTGACAGAGGCCATGATTTTAAATGGAAAAGCTAGACAAAAAAATTCAAGACGTGATTTCAATAGATACTTAAAATTATTGAATTTAAAGATGGATGAAGTTTCTCGTGAAGAGGCTTCATTACATAAAGAATTATGCGCTACTTTCGATAGTTTTTGTATCAATAGCACACATTTAGAACTTGCATATAACAATGCACAAAACGAAGCAATCTCATTGCTTTCAATTGTTGAAAATGTTGCTTTCTTAATTGAAAAAAATCAAAAAGTTGATATTAAAAAAGAATTAAAATTAGTAAAAGCACATCTTAAAAAGACTGTTCATGACTATGTATTATCAACTAGTAAATATGAAGAGTGTATGTTAGAGATTGAAGAGTTTTATTCTTCATCTGAAGGTGTTAACGCTCGTTGCATAACTTTATTAAATGATATTAAAAAAGCACTTGAAGAAGCCATTGCTAAAAAGGCACCTAACTTCTTTAGACTTGGATATTATTTACTAAAGCATCCAGATGCTGATGTTAAAAATATGGATGTTGAAGCAATAGATGAACAAGCTAAAAAAATCTTAGATGATGAATTTATGCTATCATTTATTGAATATGCATCAAAAGGATTAAAACTTTCATTTGAACAATCAATTGAAAAGAAAAAAGCAATTTTAGCTAGTAAAGATAAATATCTTAATTACTTTAAAGGAGAAGAAATCGATTCATCTACATCTATTTCTTTAGTTAAAGAATTAGCTTTTGAAGTTAAAAATGCTATTGACTATCTTGAAATTCATAAGAAGAGTGTTGAATACTCTTTTGAATCTAGTATGGTTCAAGCTTTGAGAACATATTTTAATGGTATTAAGAACAATCCTAAAAACCAAAGAAAATATGATAGACAATTAGAAAAATATAACAAACTAATTGAAAGTGGTAAAAATCCTACATGGTCATTAACTCCTGCTGTATTAGTTGATTTAGACCTTGCTAAAAGAAATATTTATTTAATCATTGAAAATTTATTTAAGAGTTATGAAAGAGATATTGAAGCATACTCATCATTTAATGCAAAAGAGAAAACAATTGAGTTAATCGACACATTAAAAGAGCTTGCTTCAAGAGTTGTTTATAGAGTTACAAAAAGCTTAGCAAAAGCTAAAGCTATTGAACTTATGAAAGAAGTTGGTATTCCAGAACCAGCTATTCGTTATAAACAATATCCATTTGAATTTTCAGGTGGTATGAGACAAAGAATTGTTATTGCCATTGCTTTGTCTGCAAATCCAGATATTTTAATTTGTGATGAACCAACAACTGCTCTTGACGTTACAATTCAATCTCAAATTCTTGAATTAATCAATAAGATTAAAGAAGAAAGAAATCTATCTGTAATCTTTATTACTCACGATTTAGGCGTTGTTGCTAATATGGCCGATAGAATCGCGGTTATGTATGCTGGAAAAATCGTTGAATATGGAACATCTGATGACATATTCTATGATCCTAAACATCCATATACTTGGGCTTTATTATCTTCTATGCCAGACCTTGAAACTAAAGAAAAACTTGAAGCAATTCCAGGCACTCCACCAAATATGATTTATCCACCAAAAGGTGATGCTTTTGCTGAAAGAAATAAATATGCAATGCAAATTGATTTTGAACAACAACCTCCAATGTTTAAGGTTTCGGATACACACTTTGCTGCAACATGGTTATTGCACCCATATGCTCCAAAAGTAAATCCTCCTAAGATTGTAACTGAAAGAATTCAAAGAATGAAAAAGGAGGCAAACTAGTATGGAAAACGAAAATAAAGTTTTATTAAAAGTTGAACATCTAGAACAATACTTTAAACTAGGGAAATTTTATAACAAGGCTGTTGATGATGTAAGTTTTGAAATTTATAAAGGTGAAGTATTCGGCTTAGTTGGTGAATCAGGTTGTGGAAAAACTACTACTGGTCGTTCAATTATTCGCCTTTATGATATTACTGGTGGTTCAATTTATTTTGATGGTGAACGTATTTGTGCTGGTACTCGTACATATAAAGAAGCAATTAAAAATGCTAAAAGAAAATATCATGCCGGCATTAAAAAAGCAAAGGAAAGTCTTCAAAAAGCTTTAGCTGATGGAAAGAACCCTATTGAAGCTAAAGATGATTTTGAAAAAGTAGTAAAAGAATGTGAAGAAGAACTTCATGCAGTAGTATCGGAAAATACTAAACAAATTAAATCAGCTATTGACGATCATAAAAATTGTAATAAGAAATTTGCACAATTCCAAATGAATAAGGTCAAAGAAAAATATGAGCCTCTTTTAGCAGCTTGTAAGAGCGAAGAAGAAAAAGCTAATGTCATGTTTGAATATAAAAAAGAACTAAAACTTGCAAGTAAAGATAGAATCATGAACAAGATGCAAATGATCTTCCAAGATCCAATCGCTTCATTAGATCCTAGAATGACTGTTCATGATATCATTGCTGAAGGTTTGATTATTCGTGGCATTACAGACAAAAATTTTATTGATCAAGAAGTATATCGTGTATTACAACTAGTAGGTTTAGTACCAGAACACGCTTCTCGTTATCCACATGAATTTTCAGGCGGTCAAAGACAACGTATTGGTATTGCTAGAGCAATTATTTTAAACCCTGAATTAATCATTGCTGATGAACCAATTTCAGCTCTTGATGTTTCAATTCAAGCTCAAGTTATTAACTTATTAAATGATCTTAGAGATAAAATGGGTTTAACAATTATGTTTATTGCTCATGACTTATCTGTAGTAAAGTATTTCTCTGATCGTATTGGTGTTATGTATTATGGAAAACTTGTTGAATTAACAACATCTGATGAACTATTTGCTCATCCTTTACATCCATATACAAAATCATTATTATCTGCAATTCCTCTTCCAGATCCTCATTATGAAAAGAAGAGAAAAAGAATTGTTTATAATCCGTTAGCAGATCATGATTATTCTAAAGAAAAACCAACTTTACAAGAAGTTGCTCCTGGACATTTTGTATCATGTAATAGTGAAGAACTTGCAAGATATAAAGAAGAAATTAATAAGTAATGAAAAAGTATGTAAAATATTTAATTACTGCTGCTATTGGATTGGCTATTGCTTTTTTAATAATATGTTTAAAAGGTACTTTTACAAAAGATAATGCCAAAGATGTAATGCATATATTAACAGACGCATTTTTTGTAGCGGGAGTATTAATATCTGGCTATGGCATATTAGTTATAGCAAGTAATGGTGGAACATTTGATATGTTTGCCTATGGATTTATAAGTATCTTTCAGTTTTTTAAAAAAGACTATAAAAAAAGAAAATATAAAGATTTTTACGAATATCGTAAAACAAAGCAAGCAAGCCCTAGACCATTTTTCTATTTGGTAATTGTTGGACTATTTTACATTGCTTTATCGATGATTTTTTTGATTCTTTACTATAAGTTTCAATAAAAAAATAAACGAATAATTTATAATGATTATTCGTTTTTTTTATAAAAAAAGATCTTTTTTAGATCTTTATTTTATTATAGTTTTAACTATTAATTTTGTTTCAAAGAAACGATTCCATGGTTGACTATTGTGAATAATTTGTACTTGATATGAAGAAGAAGTTAAGTTATCTTGTGCCCATTTAGTCAAGTTTTCTTTTATATAATTTGAAACAATTCCATTTTCAACGCCATCAATTTTGCCCCAATCGAATTGTCCTTTAAAATAATCAAATGCTTTAAAACGAACGTATGACATATATCCAACATCTTCAAGATAACGAAGGCCCATAAAATCATACCAAGCATCATTTTTACCATAAAGCTTACTAATCATTGCAAGTGGAATGCATGTAGCAAGAGTATTTGCAGCAGTGTTCCATCCTGCATAAGAATCAACTTTAAATAGTAAATTTTCTTCTTTTAATAAGTTAAATAAAGGAAGATCACCACCATTTGCATAGGCAATGTCAGCGATGGCAACGCATTGATTAATTGAAGTTAAATACTTAATATATTCAACATATTCCACTAAGTTTCTTCCTACTGTATAATTTAAATCAGTTTCACCATCATGTAATAAATCATCATATAGTCTTCTAGCTTCACCCATATTTTTTAATGGAAGGTTAACCATTAAAATGATATCAGCATCAGAAGAATTTGTAGTATAAAATCCGCCAGCAGCTAATATTTGATATTTGATAGATTCAGACACTGGTCTATCTTCATAGTTAGGAATAATATTTCCATTATTACATGTATTGTATCTTACATATATTTTTAAATTAGCTTGCTTAATATAGTTTATTGCTCTAGCAAGCAATGTATTTCCCACACCATCAGCATCAGGGTACATAAGAGCATTAAAAGCAATATTTAAGCGATTTATTTCTTTTCTTATAACTATTTGATCTTTTGCTGTATAACCATATGGAGCACTATCATCTTGAGGAACAATTAAAAAATCTATGATTTTTTCTTTAACATAGGATAAACTACAAAGATTCATTTTAGTATTTAAACTTCTTCTATTTAAATAATCATCTACATATTTTTGATAATCATTATCTAAAATAAATTGCTTGATTGAGTCATATTCTTTTTGCATCTTTTCATCTAAAGTAGAAAGCGAAGATAAGTGCTCGTATTTGCCAAGCATATGAATTTGATAACCACATAATGCATAATATGGTGGTTCTTCACTATCACTACTATATGATGGACAGCGCATAATTAAATGGTAGGCAAATATTTTAATACCAGGGTTTATTTTTTTGATTTCTTTTAAAATTTCAAGTCTTTTTATTAAAGTATCTTCATCATAATAATGAAGTCTTGAGGGAACTATTCCTCCATAAAGAAGACTATCAATGGCAATTATTGCAATGGAAGCATCTTTGCATTCCTTAAGTAAAAAGTTATCAATTTCTTTAATGTTCCCTGGCTTTTTATACTCACCCATCAAATTTTTTGGAACACTAACAAAGTTGATATCTGTAGCAATATTTGCTAGATATCTTGGGTAATCAAATGTACATGGACGTTCATCTAAAGGAAGAAATACAATTTTATTCATAATATCATTCAAAATTATTAAAATAATTTTCCTTTCTTTATTATTTTAACATATTATAATTTCATGATAAATAAAAAAATAATGTAAATAATAATATTGGTGATTTGATGAATTATAGAACTGATTTTGCAGATGAAATAGTATTAAAACAAAATAAAGATATAAAAAAAATTACAAAAAATTATTCACATATAAAAATGACAATGATCGATATTTTAAAAGAAGACAATATTTATAATAAAGAGAAAGGAAGATATATTTCTCTTGATTTTAAATATCTTTTCGATAAGACGATAAGAGATGAAATAAAAAAAGTGCTGGTAGAATCATTAAATACTATATATAAAATCAAAAAAAAAGATAAGGTATTAATTGTAGGTCTTGGAAATCAAAGAATAATTGCTGATTCCTTAGGACCTAGTGTTGCCGATAAAATAATGGTTACAAATCATCTATTTAATATTCTTCCTTTAAAAGAAAAGAAAAAACTAAAAAGAGTATGTGTGTTTACTCCTAAAGTTATGGGTCAAACAGGGCTTGAAAGTGCTGACTTAATTAATGCTGTTTGTAAAATATTTACACCTAATGTTATCATAGTTATCGATGCTTTGGCTTCTTCATCAATAACAAGAATTAATAAAAGCATACAATTATCAGATACTGGAATATCTCCAGGCTCTGGAGTTGGAAATTATAGAAAAGAAATTAGTGAAAAAACCACTAAATGTAAAGTCCTTGCAATAGGTGTAGCAACTGTTGTCGAAGCATCACAAATTATAAAAGAAATTAATAAAAATATCAAAATACCAAACGATCAAAATTATCAACTTGTTTTAACACCAAAAGAAATAGATGAAGATATCGAGCATTTAGCAAATATAATTTCTCAGGCAATAAATCAATATATTCACGAAGATTATAAATTGATGTAATTCGACAAAATATTCTTTAACATAAAGATAAAATATAATGGGTGAGCAAATGAAAAGTAAAGTTATTCAAATAATTCTTTTATGCTTTATCGTAATGATGCTAGGAGGTATTTTATCAAGTATTAAAGGAAATAATAAAAATGATGAAATAACTACATTGATTAGCGAATTTGATGAGAAAAGTGAATATGAAGTAACAGGATACATTGATAACAATCAAATGAATGAAGAAAATGAAAATATCATATGTAGATTTAATTCTTCAATTGGTGAAGTTGTTTCCAAAATTGTCAATGGTAGTATTGATTTTCTTTTTGAAATCGTAAAAAAAATAGTGTCATAAGCAAATTGTTTGTTGTATAATATTTTTGGTGATGATAATGAAGAAAGCACGTATAGTATTTTTTGGCACACCAGAATTTGCATCATACATATTGGCAAAACTAATCGAGGAAAAGTATGAAATTGTGGGTGTTGTTACACAACCTGATAAACCTGTTGGAAGGAAAAAAATATTGACACCTTCATTGGTTAAAAAAGTTGCAATGGAAAATAATATTAAAGTTTATCAACCTATTTCGCTTAGAAAAGACTATGATTTTTTATATGATCTTGATGCTGATTTATTCATTAGTGCTGCATATGGTCAAATACTACCCCATGAAGTATTAAATATTGCAAAAATTAACAACATTAATGTCCACGGATCTCTTTTACCAAAATATCGTGGTGGAGCGCCAATTCAAAGAGCAATTATCAATGGTGATACATACACAGGAGTATGTATCATGAAAATGGTTGATAAAATGGATGCAGGATGTGTTTATGCAAAAAGAGAAGTAAAGATAGATATTAATGATAATACAACTTCATTATTTGCTAAGATGCAAGAAGTTGGCGCTGATTTATTACTTGAAGTCTTGCCTGATATTATCGAAAATAAGTTGCAGGGGGAAATACAAGATGATACTAAAGCAACCTATGCTTATAATATCAAAAGAGAAGAGGAAAAAATCGATTTTAATCAAAATGTGGATGTTGTATTCAATTTGATTCGTGCGTTATCTTTAACTCCTGGTGCTTATTGCCTTTATAAGGGAAAGCAAATGAAAATATTTCAAGCTAAAATCTATAGCATTTGTGAAGATAGTAATACTATTGGCCAAATTAAAATTTTTGATAAAGTTAATTTATGCGTTCGTTGTAAAAATGGATATTTACAAATTTGTGAATTACAAATTGAAGGAAAACAAAAAATGTCAGCATCAAGTTTTTTAAACGGATGTAATAAAGAAGAGTTATCAAGGAGCCACTTGACATGAGAAAATTAGTAAGATCATTTTTACTTTTTTGTTTATTTCTTTTACTTCCATCATGTAGTAATAATAACTCTAAATTTATGTTGCAAGGAAATATAGAAAATAAAAGTAGTATACAAATAAGTAATATAGAACTTGAAAACAAAATTACTAATTGTGAAAACTTTGTTTTAATTGTATCTCTTGTAAGTTGTGCAACTTGTGAAAGATTTATAAGTGATGTTATTAATCCTTATGTTTCATCCACATATTCTACTATTTATAATATTGATTATTATGAACTTGAAGAAGGAGAAACATATAAAAATAAGCCTTATGTAAAAATTTCCCCATCGATTTTTATTTATTATTCAGGGAAAGTAGTTTCATCAAAATCATATGATAGTAATAACAAGGAATTTGAAAATATTGAGAAATTTAAAGAGTATATGAACGAATATATTATTGAACCAAAAATTGTAAGTATTAATGAAGAATATTTGGACACTATGATAGAAGAAAAACAATCGTTTGTCTTATATATCGGCTGGGATTTATGTGGAGATTGTAAACTTTTAAATAGTAGAATACTTGATTCATATTTTAAATCAAATAAAAAAGACAATATACTTTATTATCTTGAGTGTGGAAAATATCGAGCACAAAAACCAGCAGTTGAGCCAGTTGAAAGTAATTATGAAACAAAAGAAGAATACGAAATAGCAAAAAACAATTGGCAACAATGGATTGATTTTGCAAGTAAGTATAACTTTGTATCATATCGTAATGGTAAAGTGCCATCGCTATTTTATTATAATTTAGGTGAAGTATATGAGATGTTAGTTTATCATAATGATGTGATTCAAGATGGTGTGGTTGTTGAATCGTTTTTCCAAGAGTGTATAGGAAAAAAGATGAGTGAAGAGGAATTATTAGATTATCACGATAAAAAAGCTATTGAATTTTTAAATAAGTATTATAAATAAAGGGGCTGTTGAAAAACCTATAATTTAAAATAGGTTGGACAACAGTCCTTTTATTATCTATCAAGAGGATTTTCAACAAGCTACGCTTTTTGTTTTTAATTTTTATTCTTATTCACATTTTGATTAATCTTTTTGCCTTTCTTAGAAAGTTTTTTCTTACTTGGCTTTACCATTACTTGTGGCTCAAGATCATTAGGAGCAATCCAATATTTGATTTGCTTTCCTGTCTCAAAA
>JALEMY010000170.1 GCA_022767485.1 Erysipelotrichaceae bacterium | reverse complement strand
ATTTCAATTACAGGATTAATTATCTCACTTTTTTCTACGATAAATGTATCATTTGAAAAATATCCTATATCAGCTTTATAAATAAACGATACATCATTTAATATAAATGAAGCGTCTTCATTACTATAAATGTATAAATATTCATCTTGACTGATCGCAAAAGCTACACCAGCTTTTTTCGATGTGTAAGTAATTTTTAATTTTGAAGTTGATATTTCTTGAGTGAAATTTTCCTTAGGATATTGTGATAATACATTAAATATAGCAAAATCACTCGAATCAATTAATGGTAAAACACTTCCCATTTTACCGATTCCTTTAATGATTGAAATTGTTTGTAATGAATGATTTTTATAAGATAAATCATCATTTAATAATCCTTGATCCATATGATAACTACCATTTTGATTTATATAATTAAAGTATTGTGGAGTAGCAAAATCATAAAACATATAACATCCACCGGCTTGATAAGCACTTAAAAACAAAGATGGACTATTATCATAATCCCCCATATTTTCAGCAATATGAGGATAGTTATTATTAACATTATATTTTCTTATTGTTTGATTTATAGCATGTGGTAAGACGTTGTATGGATCATCTCCAATCATATCTATTCCTTTTAATGCTAAAACATCAAGTGGAGAAAATGATTTGTCACTAAATTGAGGAAAAGGTTCGACTCCTAGCGTTACCGTCATATTACAACGTGTATAGATTTGATATGTGCTATTTTTTATCGCCTGTCCTGCATTATCAAGTGCTTGCAAAGTCATTTCCCATATCTTTTCTGGAGTCATATCCATATCATTCATTTTTAATTTTTGTTGATCTAATCTCCACCTTAATAAGCCATCTGCTTCATTATGAACTTGAAAGCCAATTAAGGGGTTTTTATTGCCATTTTGTCGATTATAAGTTACAACATATTCCATGATTTTTTGTAGAACTTTTCTTTCTCTTTCCATAAGTGAAGGATTATTTAATACAAGATAATCAACATCGCCATACATTGATGAAAAATATGGTGATTTTGCCTGAATATGAGGATATTCTTCCTCATTATAAAATATATAATCTGGTATATGAAACGAGTGAGAGTCACCGCACATATTTGTTGAAAACCATAAAAATTCACACTTTAAATCAAATTCATTGCAACAATCTAGTAATGCTTTTACTTGTGTAAAATCATAGACATCTTTTGAAATTTCAATATCTTTCCAGTCGATTGGAAGTTGCAAGGTATTAATACCACATTCTTTAGCTTTTTTAAAATATGGGCGCATTTGCTCATATGATAAAGAAGATGGTGCATCAGTAAGCTTTTCATCACGATTCATAAGTCCATCTATACGAATTTGTGCTCCAATTAAAGTATATGGTTTTCCATCAACTTCTAAATATGTCTTATTATCGTTTAATTTTACAATTCTAGATACGATATTATTGGTATTAGTTGTAGCTTCACTCGATGTAATTTCATTACCTCTATCACTTTCGCTTGTTGAAATGTTTTGGCAGGAAAATAGTAAGGATGATGATAATAAAAGAGTTGAAATAGTACTTGCTTTCATTTTACTTATCCTCTAATACTATCAACAATACTCTTGTATTGTTTTTGTGCTAGTTCATTTGCTGATGGTAAAGAATCAATAAAGGAAATACGAACTCTATAAATTTCATTTTCCTTCATATTCAAAGTTTTATTTGCTTCTAATATAACATTTTCTTTGCTTTCAAAATCACCATCTTGATTAAAATAACCACAAGATG
>JALEMY010000068.1 GCA_022767485.1 Erysipelotrichaceae bacterium | reverse complement strand
TGTTCAATTGATAAAATTTTTTCATCCTTTAAAGATAAATAATGATATTTATCAATTGCATCACTAGCATTTGAAACTAACTCTCTTAAAAAT
The DNA here is from genome assembly GCA_022767485.1 of Erysipelotrichaceae bacterium. Taxonomy (GTDB): domain Bacteria; phylum Bacillota_I; class Bacilli_A; order RFN20; family CAG-631; genus CAKPXW01. Next base: position 8,731 of record JALEMY010000068.1, on the reverse strand, counting down.
ATTTCTTTATTTGTATAAATTGAATTTGTCATTAAATCCAACAAACGTTTTGACTCGGTTTTAAATTTTTTTACCTCTGCCATTTTAATCACTCCTTTTTTTTCAACATCACTATTATATATCGATATTTTAGCACTGTCAATACTTGAGTGCTAAAAAACTGATTACTAAACAAAAAGAAAAATTTTTTTTATATTTTATTTATTTTTGATAAAAAAAAGATGATATCACTATCATCTAATAAGTTAAATGGTCGGGACGGCAGGATTTGAACCTGTGACCCTCTGGTCCCAAACCAGATGCACTACCAAGCTGTGCTACGTCCCGTGAAACACTTCCTTATTATTATATTACAGTGTTTCTTTTAATGCAAGTAAATTTATATTTTTTTTTACAAAAAGCGCATTTATGATAAATATTTATTAGTTACAATTTTTTCATATTCTACTTCACATTTTAATTCGTTAGCCATTTTTAAAACATCCAATAGTTTATCATATCCTTCTTTTGAAAAAAACAAAGTAGAAGAATAAGCATCAATCGACTTATATCTTTCCACTACTTTTTCAATAGTGCTTAATTCAGTAGATGGAAAACTATTTTGAATTGTCAAAGCTATTTCTTTTGCTGTTTTTTGATGGACAAAATCAACACCTTTTTTTAATCCTTTTACAAAGCTTTTTATTTTTTCTTCATTATCATTTAAATAACTTTTAAGTGATGAAAAACAAGTGTAAGGAATATTACCACAATGCTGACCTAAAGAAGCAACAATATAGCCCTCTTTAATTTCTTCCATTTTTGTAGCTGATGGTTCAAATAAAGTTACAAAATCACCATTTCCGCTAGCAAAAGCCCCTGCCATAACATCAAAATTGACATCAGTCCTAATATATATTTGGGCATTTTCATCTTCATGTGATACTTCATATCCTTTATTTTTTAAAACATATTCAAAAATCATTTCAGGCATTCCACCTTTTCTTCCACCAATAATATTAGCATTTATCAAGTTATCAAAATCGAAGTTTTCATAATCATAATATTTTCTTGAAACTAAAAAGCTACCATCTTTTTGCGTTAATTGAGCAAAATTTATCGCATAATCTTTTTGCCCATTATTATAAACATAAATTGATGCTTCAGGTCCCATTAAACCTATTTGTGCATCTTTTGAAAGCAAAGCAGACATCGTCTTATCAGCTCCTGGAGTTGTTATCAATTCAATATTTAATCCTTCTTGTTTAAAATAACCTTCATTTAAACTAACATAAAGTGGAGCATAGAAAATAGATCTGGTTACTTCTGCAACAACAATTTTATTTGATTTATTACTACACGATGTAAGCATCATAATACAAAACATTAAAGTATTAAACAAAGCAAATCTTTTATTCATAACAAAATCCTTCCTTATCTTTTATTTTTAAAATATTTTTCAATAAAAGAAATAATTATATACATCATAAAAGCTAGAATTGATAGAACAAAAACGCCCATCATTACCAAATCCATTTGAAAAACTTGTCCCCCATATACAACAATATAACCTATTCCAAAACGTGAAACTAAAAACTCTCCTACAATTACACCAACCCAAGTTAAGCCAATATTTATTTTTATAATACTTAGTATATTAACAAAATTTGCTGGCAATATTAACTTAAACATTATTTGAAATGAACTAGCCTTTAATGTTTTTAGCATCTTTATTTTTTCTTCGTCAACACCTTTAAAAAAGTTTAAAGCAGAAATAATTGTCATAATTAAGGAAAGCGATATTGCGACAACAACAATCCCCTTTACGCCAGTCCCTGCCCATACGATTAATATGGGGGCTAATGCAGTTTTTGGAAGAGCATTTAATACTACCAAAAACGGATCCATTATTTTGCATAATTTAGGTGAAAACCACAACAATACTGCGATAAATATTCCCATAATTGTTCCAATGCATAATGCTATTAATGTTTCTATAAGAGAATATCTTATATGAATAAATATTTCATTACTTTTAATATTTTTAATTAACAACTTAATGATATCTGAAGGGCATGAAAATAAAAACTTATCTATTATTTCAAGTCTAGCCAATATTTCCCACATTGAAATAAAAACAATAACAAAAAGAATTTGGCATAAAATTATTGTTATTTTTTCCTTTTTTATCTTTTGTTGATACAATTTAGTAATGTCCACAAAATCAATCTCCTTTTTGTTATTATCACTAACACTATATAGTATTAATTTAATAACTTTTTGGTGTTTAAAATATGTTTAAGCCTAATAACACAATTATTAATATCTTAATATTATATATTGTTGGAAGTGATAACATGCAAATAAAACTTTATAATGTAAATAAAAGTTTTTATAATCTAAAAGAGCAAACGGATGTTTTAAAAAACATCAATCTAGAAATCAATAAAGGCGAAATAGTGGCTATAGTCGGACCTTCAGGCTGTGGTAAATCCACTTTATTAAACTTAATTAGTGGTTTGATTAAACAAGATAGTGGAGAAATATTTGTCAAAGGAAAAATTGGTTATATGTTCCAAAAAGATAATTTATTCGAATGGAGAAATGTCTATAAAAACATTACTATTGGCAATGAAATAGCACATATTAAAACTTGTGAAAATGATGTGGATAATATTTTAAAAAAATATGGTTTATTTGACTTTAAATATTATTATCCAAAAGAACTTTCAGGTGGAATGAGACAAAGGGTGGCCTTAATTAGAACATTAATTTTAAATCCTGATATTTTACTTCTTGATGAACCATTTTCATCATTAGATTATCAATCAAAAATAGTGGTTCAAGATGATATTTATAAAATTATAATAAATGAAAAAAAGACAACAATTTTAGTAACTCATGATATTACTGAAGCTATCGCTATAGCCGATTTTGTTTATATTTTATCATCTCGTCCATCAACTATAATTAAAAAAATCCCTATAGAATTTGACATTCAAAAAGAAGAAAAAACTCCACTTAAAACTCGAGATAACTATAAGTTTCATGAATATTTTTCTTCCATTTGGAAAATAATCAATTCATAACATTTTCATTAATGTCTTTAATCCTATTTTTAATCAATCGATAATTTGAAAAGTTAATAATCTCTGAACATAAATCAAGAATAGGATTCAATACTAATGTTGATAAATTTATTAAAGCGATAAGTGAACCTAAAGATAACATTTCATAAAATGATGAAAAATATAATATTACCATCAATGATACTACTAATGATTGGAAATAACTTAAAATGATATTTTTACTCATTTTAATCTTTTCGTATTTATAATCGTTTTTTTGAAATTCGAGCAAATGTTTTTTTGATATTTGATGATATGCTTCATCGTTTTTCACATATATTTCTTCTATATTTTTAAAACTATTAACATAATGATTAAAAAATGAATATTCACTAATTCTTCTTTGTTCAACAATCATTTGCGTTTTCTTAAAAACAAAAAAAGATATTACTATTACTATTAAACATATTGGTAAAACAATCAAGGTTAAGGATAATGAATATACGATCATTAGTGAAATTGTTGTTATCGCTAACATAATATTGCTTATCACATTAAATATAAAAGATAATATCATTTCTTTATATGTATATGCATCATAAACACGGTAGTAAACTTCATCTATAATGTGCCTATCAATATATTCTTTTTTTAAATGGTATATATTATCTAAACTTTTACTTACCAAATCCTCATCCAGGTTTTTAAACATTTTCAAAAATGTTTTCACTTTGAAAAGCAAGATTAAAAAAATAAAAATTTGTACAATAATGTATAACAAGCCATCTTTTAAACCATTATCAATAATTTGTTGAATTAAGACTGTTGTCGATAATAATAATACGGACTCAATTAAAGATATTAATGGCATAATGAAAACTGCTTTATTTTTCTTAATATTCATTTTTGCTTCTTTAAAATCTTCCACTACAATATATTTTTTTAAAGATATTTCATTAAATTTTTCATAGGTTATTCTATAGCTTTTTCTTTTTAACGAATCTATAATGTAAAGGTGTTTCTTACCTCTTCTATATACTAGTATATAGTGTGTTGAATTTGTATGTTTAATTAGCGCGATAAATGGTAAGAATTTTTTTACCTTTTTTATTTGATTTATATCAAAGTATACCGCTTCAACTTTATAAAAATATTTTTGTAATGTTTCTTTCATTGAATATATCGATGTCCCATTTGTGTGATATGATAAAGCACATTTTTCATCCTTTTTTCCATATAACCTTAATAAATTTTTAATGGCACATAGTCCGCATTCGTTGCTATATATTTGCTGATATTTTACCTTCATTTTTTCACCCCCTAATATATTACTCAATTTTTTTTGGCTTTTTCCTTAAAATTAATTAAATAAATACTTATTGAAAGTATTTATGTTTTATTTTATAATGATTTAGGGGGTGAAATTTTATGGCTAGTGCGTTTTTTAAACAATTTGCTATAGATAATAATTTAACAATAGATTATGGTTATATGTATGGTAAATATCGTGATTTTTATATATCTTTAAAAGAGACACTAGGATCTAGTAAAATATTAAATATCATCACTAATATTGGTTCAAATAAGGAACAACTAAAAGCAGTTTTGAGTGTTTTTAGTGAAGATGAATTGCCGATGTATTGTATCCGTGATATGAAAAAAACAGACACATATTTGCAATTTACGTTTGAGCTTCCAAGTGACCACTTACAATTAATTGTTGACTTCATTAATAAATTTATCGATTCATATATAGCAAATAATCTCAAAGTTGAGACTATTTGTCCAATATGTCATAAAGCTTTAAATAATGAAAAAGTGAGTATTGTTGATGTTGCTGGAATCTTAACTCCAATTCATGAAGAATGTGTTGAAAAAGGGAAGAAAGAAGCTAAAGAAAAAGCGGTGCTAAAAGAAAAAGAAAACAATAAAGATACCAAAGGCTATAAAAGCGGTTTATTAGGAGCAATAATATTTGGGTTAATCTATATGTTAATCTTAATGGTATCGTTCTTCTTTGTTCAATTCATCTTGGAAAATTCAAGTTCAGCTGATAATAGTTTTATCTTAATTTTCCAATATGCACCAGTACTAGTCGCTTTATTTGCTTGCCCAATTGTCTATGCAGGGTATGATATATTTAAAGGAAGAAAAGGAACAGGTAAATATATTATTATTTTATGGGTAGTAATAATATCAACTTTACTAGGAACATTCTTTGGATTTGTCTCATCCTTATTAGTTTTAGGAACTGGAAATACTTTCCTTGAATTATTGAAATTAGTTGGTCAATTAATAACTTGTAAGGATATTAGTGGTAGTACAAGAAGTTTTAGATGGGGTTTTTATATTTACATTATTTTTGCTTTAATTTTAGCCATCTTATCTATGGTATTTAAGTTTTCAAACAAAAAAGAGATGGAAGAAGCAAATAATGATACATTTGAAAAATTAGATTAAAGGAGAAAAAAATATGGTAGAATTTTATAAGTGTATGCATTGTGGTCAAATCGTTACAAAAGTTAATGACACTGGTGTAAATGTTGTATGTTGTGGTGAAGCAATGAAATTATTAAAAGCAAATACAACAGATGCCGCAAATGAAAAACATGTTCCAGTTATCACACGAAATGGAAATGTTGTTCATGTATCTGTTGGAAGTGTAGCACACCCAATGACAAGTGAACACTACATTATGTGGATTGTTTTAGAAACAACAAAAGGAGTTAAAATTGCTCATCTTACTCCTTCATCTGCTCCAAGTGCTTCCTTTGCTTTACTTGATGATGAAGAAGTAGTAAATGCTTACGAATATTGCAATCTTCACTCATTGTGGTCAGTTAAATAATTATATTTTTATAAAAGGCATAGATAATTCTATGCTTTTTTTAGCACTCAGGTATTGACAGTGCTAAAAATATGGTTATAATATTATTAGCACTTTAATATATAGAGTGCTAAAGGAGCTGATTATTATGGAATTACAAGATTACGGAAACGATGAAAATATACTTGAAAAATTTGGTAGAAATCTAATAGAAGAAGTTAAGAAAGGTAAGATGGACCCAGTTATTGGCCGTGATGATGAAATAAGAAATGTGATAATGATTTTATCACGTAAAACAAAAAATAATCCAGTATTAATTGGTGAACCAGGTGTTGGTAAAACAGCAATAGTTGAAGGACTAGCACAACGAATAGTAAAAGAAGATGTTCCAAATGGTTTAAAAAACAAAATCATTTATGAACTTGATATGGGAGCTTTAGTAGCTGGTGCAAAATATCGTGGTGAGTTTGAAGAAAGACTAAAAGCTGTATTAAATAAAATTAAAGAGTCCAACGGAAACATCATCATGTTTATTGATGAAATTCATTTGATTGTTGGAGCAGGCAAATCAGATGGCGCACTAGATGCCTCAAATATGTTAAAACCAATGCTAGCTCGTGGTGAACTTCATTGTATTGGTGCAACAACATTAAATGAATATCGAAACTATATTGAAAAAGATGCCGCACTTGAAAGACGTTTTCAAAAAGTAAGTGTTAGTGAACCAACTGTAGCTGATACTATTTCTATTTTAAGAGGGCTAAAAGAAAGATTTGAAGCCTTTCATGGTGTTAAAATTACCGATAATGCTTTAGTAAGTGCCGCAACAATGTCAAATAGATACATCACTGATCGATTCTTACCTGATAAAGCTATCGATTTGATTGATGAAGCCTGTGCATCAATTCGTATGCAACTTGAATCTAATCCTACAGAAATTGATGAATTAAATCGTAAAATCTTACAACTTGAAATAGAGCGCGTAGCTTTAAGTAAAGAAAAGGACGATATCAGTAAAGAAAGATTAAATAAAATTGTTTCTGAATTAAAAGAATTAAAAGTTAAAAATGATTCATTAAAAGCTAAATGGGCTAAAGAAAAACAAGAAATTGAAAGAATTAATGAACTTAAAAAAGATCTTGAAAAAGCTAAGTTTGATTTGGATAATTATTTGCAACAAGGAAATTATAATAAAGCGGCAGAACTACAATATTCAACTATTCCTCATCTTGAAAAAGAAATTAATGTCATTAAAAATGATGATGATAAAATTTTAAGTGAAGTAGTTAACGAAGATATTGTTACTGAAATCATTGCAAAATGGACAAATATTCCTGTTAGCAAGTTAATGCAAGGCGATCGTGATAAATTGCTTAATTTAAAACAAACTTTACAAAAAAGAGTTATCGGCCAAGATGAAGCATTAGAATTAATTTCAAATGCTATCATTCGTCAAAGAGCAGGAATTAAAGATCAAAATAGACCAATTGGTTCATTTTTATGTCTAGGTCCTACAGGTGTTGGAAAAACGGAAGTGGCTAGAAGCTTAGCAGAAGCCTTATTTGATTCTGAAAGCCACATCATTCGTATCGATATGTCAGAATATATGGAAAGATATTCCGTATCAAGATTAATAGGTGCTGCACCAGGATATGTTGGTTATGAAGAAGGCGGACAATTAACTGAAGCGGTAAGAAGAAACCCATATTCGATTGTCTTATTTGATGAAATCGAAAAAGCACATAAAGATGTTTTTAATATTTTGCTTCAAATTCTAGATGATGGTAGAATCACAGACTCACAAGGAAGAACAGTTGATTTTAAAAACACTATAATCATTATGACTAGTAATTTAGGTAGTGAATACTTGCTTGAAAATGATAGCAATGCTAAAGAACAAATCAACAATTTACTTCATCAAACATTTAAGCCTGAATTTCTTAATAGAATCGATGAAATCATAACATTTAATCCTCTTTCTAAATTAACATGTATGAAAATAATCGATAAACTATTAAACGATTTAAAATTAAGATTATTAGATAACAAAATCCATGTAGAATTTAGCGATTCTTTAAAAGAATACATTATCGACCAATCTTATTCACCTGATTATGGTGCAAGACCAATAAAAAGATTCATCGCTAAAAATATTGAAACAATTATTGCAAGCAAAATCATTTCTGAAGATATTAAAGTAAATGATAAAATACTTGTTGATTATAGAAATGATCAAGTTGTCGTAGTATTAAGATAATTAAAAAAAGAGTTTTACATTTAACATTTGTAAAACTCTTTTTATTTAATTATATCTTCATAAGGGCTTTTATATGTTCCAACGATATCTTTTAATGCATTTTCTTGTAATTCATTACACAAAAAAAAGGATGCATCTGCATCAGCAGGTAAATTATGATATTTTAAATTATATGATGAAGCATATTTAAAGCCACATTTACTATAAAAAGCATAATTCCCTTCAATGCATATAGCTTTATAGCCTAATTTTTTTACTATTTTTATTGTATTATTACATAGATATTTTCCATATCCTTGTTTTTGATATTTTTTATCAATACATATAGGTCCCATCGTTAATATATCTAACAATTTACCATCATCAAGATGTATTACTGCTTTGTAAAATAAATTATAACCAATTATTTTATTATCACACAATAAAACAAATTCTAAATTGCTATTATAACTAGATGTTTTTCTAATTTTATCAACTAAAATATGCTCTATAGCACCTTTACTATAAACATTCCAAAAAGATTCTTTGATTAATTCATTAACCTTATCATATTCAGATTCTTTAATATTTCTAATTACTAAATTTTTCACTTTTATCCTT
>JALEMY010000053.1 GCA_022767485.1 Erysipelotrichaceae bacterium | reverse complement strand
GAATTAAAGTTAACAAACACTATTTTTTCAAATCCTACCGGTTTAGATGAATACGATATAGGAAACATTTCCTCTTGTTTAGATATGGCAATATTATATTCATATTGCATGCAAAATGAAGTGTTTTCTACGATAGTTTCTACAAAAAAATATAAAAATTATACCAACAAAAACAAACTAATTCACTCATATCCTTATTGCACTGGTGGTAAAACAGGAGTTGCCCCCCCATTTTTTGCGAGATATATTATGAGATTAAACACTACAAAGTAGTGTTTTTTTAATAAAATGAATAAGAATAGTGGTATAATTGATTTAAGACAAAAATATGTGTCGCATTTTAGTGTTCTAAATTATCTTATTATATGAAAACATAATTATGGATTCGAGGTTAAAATATATGGATAAGAAAATTGATCAACTCTTATCTAATGCTTTATCAAAAGGTGATGAAAGAAAGATAAGGGAAATATATGAGTATATTTATTACCAATACTATAAATTAGTAGCTTTTTGTATTGCGAAATATTGTACTGATATTGAACTCATTAAAGATCTTACAAATGATGTCTTTTTAAACTTTTTTGAAAATGTGTTAAATGTTAAAAGTTCTGTAAAATATTATTTGTTGTCATCTGCTAGGAATATTACGATTAATTATTTAAAAAAAGAAAACAATATTGTACTTGTTGATGATATAAATAAACTTGATATATCTTTTGATAATAAAAATAGTAATTATTTGTATAATGAATTAGTTGATGACTTAAGAGGTGTTTTATCTGATTATGAAGTATCTATTATTATCAAGCATTGTGTTGATGGATTAACTTTTAATGAATTAGAAAAAATATATAAAATTAAATCTAAGACTATAAATAAAACTTTTGAAAGAGCGGTAAGAAAATTTAAAAGCAGTGAAAGGAGTAAGAAATATGCAAAATAACTATATGGACGAAGAACTTAAAATGAGATTTCCAATTAATGGGGATTTTGAATCGATAGCAAGCAAAATTAGCATTCCAGTAAAAAGTATAAAGAGCCCAAACAAAGTGTTTTTAAATAGAATGATGGTTTGTATTTGTTCGTTGCTTTTCCTTTTAATAACAAGCGGTATTGTTGTACCTAATTTAATTGAAAATGGATATATTGTGCCACAATGGGATTATAAAACGATAGTTCAAAAATACCCATCATTTACATATTCAAATATCGGATACACTATTTTTTCAACTGAAATAAAAGAAGGAATTAATACCAAATATGTTGGAAATAAAGTGGATGATATAATTGTTGATGGAATTGATGTATATAACAAAGATGAGAAGTATTCTATTAATGCTGAAATTTATGAAATAAAAAATATTTATAAAGACTGTGCATATGCAATAAAATTTGAAGGCGATGAGGATTATTATTCATATTTAAATACAGATTATCAATTTAAAACTTTAGGTGATTTTATTGAAAAATTAAATTTAAAAGAATATTTACAATTTGGTACTGCAACATATAAAAATAATATTGTATATAAAGATTTTGATGATTCTATTGTTTGGGATATGTTACTTTTAGATTATTCATTAGTAAACACAAGTTTAACTAATAATAATTATAAAAATCCACTAATGAGTATCAGTTCTAATATAGAAGCATTAGGAATTAAAAATGTTTCGGTAGCAGTAAATGATGAAGGATATATTCAAACTAATATCTTAGGTACTGCTAAAACATTTTATATTGGTGAAGAAAGAGTGAATAATTTCGTTGATTATATTTTAAAAAATATTCCTAAAAAAAATTTGTTCTAAATTATTACAAAAATTGTTAAATGACAAAGTTAATTCCGTTTAATAAAGTCGAAAATAAAATATGGCCGAAATGACATAGTTATTTCGGTTTTTTAGTACAATTTCATTTTTTTTTGATAAAGGTATTGAACATAAACGGAATTAACATTATTATAAAGGTGCTTAAAAGAATAAATAATTTCAGCAAAAAAACTACAACGGAATATCGGTCGCCAAACTTAATTCCGTCATATTGGGAATATGGGTAGTAGTAAATTGTCCTTGCAAATTATATATCTTTTTAAGCTTTTTTATTTAAAAATAGATTTATTCAAAATAATATCATCATATTCAATTTTTTTGATATTAAGATTATCCAATAATTCTTTTCCAAATAATAATAATGAAATATCGTAAGGTGAATGATTATTTTTTGCTTCTCTAGAATAAGAGTTGATGTGAGAAAACATTAAATCAACCATTTTTTGAGTAAGATTGTTAATAGATTCTCCCTTTTTGAAAAAATAACGAATGAATTCATGGTTTCTGATATGATATCTCTAAAGTAGACAAATAAAATAATTAAAAGAAAAAAGGATAACAATCCCCATGGGGATTCGCAACACCTCCAAGATTATTGTAAGTCTACTTTGGAGGTGTTTTTTTATGGGAAGAAAGATAAAATATAGTAAGGAATTAAAATTAGAAATTGTTAAAAGATATTTAAAAGGTGAATCAGGAAGCTCATTAGCAAATGAATATTGCATGTATTGGTTTAGCTGTAATAGCTGTATGTGCTATTGTAGCAGTGGCTTGTATAGCTACAGGAGGAGCGGCCGCTTACATAAATCAATTAAAAACATATTATAACTATATCTTTAATAAAACAAAAAAGAAGGTAAATGTATATTTATATTCCATCCTTTTAAACAAACTTGTAAGTATGAATGATGCTATTAATTTGTAAGTTTTCTCTTTTTCTTTCAAATTGAATATATCTATTATTTGACGCATAAAATATTATGGTGATTTTATGCGTTTTTTTAAA
>JALEMY010000048.1 GCA_022767485.1 Erysipelotrichaceae bacterium | reverse complement strand
AGATTAACTTATTCATAAGTTAATTATAACAAAATTGAGCTTTCTTTTCACTGAAAAGGAGCTCTTTTTTTATGCCTTAGCAACAAAAAAAAGCTGTATTGAAACAACTACTTTTCATAGTTTATTTCTTTACAGCCCCTTAATATTATTTGTTATTACAACAACATTTCTTTTCTTTTTCAATATCTCTTTTAATTTTTTTTATCATTCTTTTACTTTTCATAGCACAACAAGAACATTCATCAGATGGCTTATGTGTTATTTTGTTATATATTTGCTTTATAAATACAAAACAAACAAATGACACAATTACAATTATTAATGATATTTCATAGAATTCCATAATTAGCTATTCTCCTTTATAACTTTTTTGTGATTATAGTTTCTTATTATAAAAAAGATAACTATAGCTAAAAATATAAATATAAATGAAGTCCACCACCATCTTTATAGTCGCTTCTATCATGGTTAACAAACACTTTAATTGCGATAATTATAGTTACAATAAATATTGCAATAAAAATTTCAAGCCATATCCATTCCATTTTTCTCTTCCTATTTGTTTTTCAATATTTATGCTAAAGTAGATTTTACTTTTATTAATTAGCTTTCGTGATGTTTTGCAATCTCATTTACTAATGTGAATAGTCTCTAGTGAAGTCTAATCAATTTTTTGTAGGAATTAGATTATCCCAACATGAATTTTCTCTTTTTAATTTCCTTTATTTAGCCTTATAGTTTATCGTATTTTATGGATACACCTTTTGCTTTTTCTACAGGATATTTTTTCTCATTAACATCCATTTTTTTGTTAATTATTTCAATAGGATCTAACATAAGAACATTGCACATTTGAAGACAATAATTCATTACATCTGCAATTTCTTCTTTAACATCATCCATATTGAATTTATTTGAATCCCATTGGAAACATTCTAAAAGCTCCCCAGCTTCAATACAGATAGATTTTGATAAGTTGCATGGAGAATGAAATTGATCCCAATCCCTATCCTTATTAAACTTATCGATTCTTTTCATTAACAATTCAAGCTTATCCATAATATTTCTCCTAATTTACTTGTTTGTAAGTTTTTAAATAATCATTCAATGCTTTGTCTTCACAATAGATATAAGTACCTAAAATGCCTCTAGTTAACAAGACATAATATGTATTTTGAATTAATCTTTTTGCCTCTTCATCAGGTGCTGTCCTAATTCCAGATCTATCACTACTAGGATGCATTGATTTATCAAATTGTATTTTTCCGTCTTTGTAAACGATATCTTTACCGATAATGACCCCACAATAATTTAAATCAACGCCTTGGCAAGTATGAATGCAGCCAATCTCATTTATAGATTGAGGATCATCAACCCATGAGTAAGCACTAACTCCACTACCATACATCATATTCCACTTTTTAGCAAAGTTTTTTTCAGGAATTATAACATCGTTAACACCATCTCTTTTTGAATGGTCAGAAACCCATTCATATGTATATCCTGCAACTACTCTACAGTGGCCATTATATTTTTCTATTTGTGGTATAATTTTATTATCTTTGTTAGCTTGTTCATTTTGCAATTTTAAATCCTTTTCCTTTATCGCATTAAACATATCATTGGGATCATCAAACACTTGAAAGTCATAGGAATTATTGGCTTCAAAAGTTACTTTTTCATCTATTAACCCTAAGAAACTTTTAATTGTCTGTATATAGTTATAACCACCTTGAACCCGATATTGAGAAGAAAGTTCAAGTTCTTTACTATCAACTACTTGCGAGCGACATTCTCTTGCTATAATTTTTATATTATCGATTGTTGCATAATCTTCAGTAGTAACAGCTTGATTATCGTCGATAAAGAAAACAGCAACTCTTGCAGTATTTATAATTTCTTTAAGAATGTTAACACCTGATTTTAGACCAACACCGCCTTTCCATTTGAAAAGACGATGAGCCTCATCAACCATGATGCAAGGAACCTCATTTTTAGGTCTATTGACAAACGCTGTTGGGTATTTAAATAGTTCCTTTAA
>JALEMY010000038.1 GCA_022767485.1 Erysipelotrichaceae bacterium | reverse complement strand
GAAGATTCTGAGATTGATGATTTAATAAAGGCAGCATTAATACATTATCAATTTGAAACAATACACCCATTTTTAGATGGTAATGGTAGAGTTGGGAGAATGTTAATATTATCATATTTAATAAGTAAGAATAAGTTGGATTACCCTTGCTTATATCTATCATATTATTTAAAAAGAAATCAATTAGAATATTATGATAGAATGTCTAATGTTAGATTAAGAGATGATTATATTGGGTGGATTGATTTCTTTTTGCAAGGAATTATTGAAATTTGTAAAGAATCGATAGAATGCATTAATTCTTTAGTATTACTAAGAAATAAAAATTTAAAATTGGTTAATGAAAAGAATAATTGGTTATTAAAATATTTAGAGAGAAATCCTATTATTGATGCAACGAATACAAGTGAAAAGACTGGCATTGATTATTATAAAGTTAATAGAACAATAAATAAGTATGTTGAATTAGGAATATTAAAAGTAGCTAATGATTCTAAAAAAAGAAGAACATATGTGTACGATGAATATGTAGATACTTTAAAAAAGTAGACTTAATAAGATATAGATTCAGTAGCAAATGCGCATTCGTTGAGACAGTTACGACTTTAGTAAGAGTAGAAGATAAGATAAAAAAATGAAATAAAGACACTAAAATATATTAAATAATGTTATATGGCAATATCAAATAAAGGTATTGCTTTTAATTTCGTTTGCAACTAAACGATTAATTTAGCTCACAACAATGAATTGATAATTGTTAAAGTGTTGAAATTAAAATAAAATAGTGTTGTAAGCTTACCAAACTAGTATGAAAGAAGGAATGATATTATGAATATTAGAATCGGAGAAGTAATTAAACAATTAAGAAATAAAAATAAACATACACAAAAAGCGTTAGCTTGTTATTTAGGAGTAACTGAACAAGCAATTTCAAGATGGGAATCAGGTACAGGCTATCCAGATATTGAATTATTACCTGCAATTGCACAAGTGTTTTCTGTAACAGTTGATTATCTTTTAGGAGTAGATAAAACTGAAAAAGATAAAAGATTAGAAGAAATCTATAATGAAATTAAAAACATTAATTTCTACGGTAATAGCAATGAAGAAACATTACAAAACGCAAGAAAATATGCTGCTGAATTTCCATCAAATGAAACTATCTTATGTCATTTAGCAAATGAAATATGTAGATTACATCAATGGAACGAAAAACCTAATCTAGCTATTTTAAATGAAGCAGAAAAAATATACATAACGTTAATTGAAAACACAAAAGATGTAGATATTAAAAATGATGTTATTACTAGATTAGCTTCACTATATGCCATTGGATATAAAAATTCAGCTAAATGTGATGAGGTTTTAGAAAAATTATCAAAATTATCATTATGTAGAGAATTAGTAGCAGCAAGAATTTATTCTTCAACTCCTAATGGTTTATTGAAGAAACAAATATTAATTAAAGAAATGCTAGATCAATTAATGGTAAATTTAACTAACTATATTCTTTGTCCTAAAGAAAATGAAGATGTTGAAGCAAAAATTATAGCATTTGAAAAAATGATAGAATTATACAAATTCATCATTGGAGATAATCTAGTTGACTTCAATGGCGATGTAGCATATTTATATAGAGTAATAGGTACATACAAAATTGCACAAGGGAAAAAAGAAGAAACATTAGATGCATTAGAAAAAATGTGTTATTATATTGAACTAGATTCTAAAGTTAAAGATGGAGAACATTATACAGGATATTTTACAAATCTTTTAACATATGAGAATCATAACGATAGGCCTATAACATTAGCACAAGAAACTTTAAATGATAGATTAACTCAAGATAGATACGACTCTATTAGAGAAGATGCTAGATTTAAGCAAATTGAAGAAAGATTAAAAGATTTAATATAGTAACTAATGGTTAACTTCCTATTAAGCAAGCAGTTACATATATTAAAAATTAAACATCTATTTATATTACGCTTAGAGCGGTGCTTAAATAGATGAAATACTCATCTGTTAATTATGCAACCACCAAGGTGTTATTTTAGGTAATAGATGAGATAAAAATTTTTTATATGTTAATTATTAAAGTATCCCACATTGCGAAGTTGTAAGCTTATT
Source organism: Erysipelotrichaceae bacterium (assembly GCA_022767485.1). Classification (GTDB taxonomy): domain Bacteria; phylum Bacillota_I; class Bacilli_A; order RFN20; family CAG-631; genus CAKPXW01. The sequence continues at coordinate 2,313 of JALEMY010000038.1, read as the reverse complement.
GGAATTAAAGAAGTAATGTTGAATATATGTTGTAGTTATCTAAATTCAAATAGTGGAAATTGTCTAAATTCGCATAACGAACATAAAGCTTAATAGATCTGCCGAACTGGTAGGTCTTTTATCTTGTACGTCATCAATTTAAATGATATACTTGAATTATAGAAATGGGAAGAGGAAAAACTTTAAGTTAGTATTATAAGTTCCTCAATTGGTATTGTGATATGAAAACAAAAAATTTATTACTTAAGTTATTAACAACAATATGCTTTGTCTTTTTAGTATTAGCCGGAACATCGTGTGATTTATTTATTTCAGAAAGTATGAATATAACAATGCCATCTGATGATAATTCAACATCAAATAGTATAGATACAAACTTACCATCTGATGACAATTCAACACTAGATAGTAGTGATATAAATGCAGAAAATTCAGAATATAGTTATGAAGTTAGTGCATCAGGTGTGAAACTTCTTAAATATAATGGAGAATATAAAACATTAATAGATATACCTGAAGAAATTGATGGTAAAAAAGTTGTATCTATTGCAAAGGGATGTTTCGTTAAAGAAAAAAACACTATAAAAAGTAGAAAGAAAACTAAATCATCAGACGAAGTTGATAATGAAACTAGCGATATTTCAACATATGCAATAGATGATAATGTAGAAACAATTGAAGATGGTGCATTTGATGAAAATTCCACTTTCTTAACAGATAATACAACTAAACCAAATGGCTGGAAGGAAAGTTCAATGCAAGGTTCTGGCAAAGAAGGTACAGGAAATGTTTACTATGATACACAAGATCAAGATACAATTGTATCAAAAGGAATTGTATATTTAAAAAACAGACAAAGAGGTGGAATCATCGTTGCTAGATGTTTAACACAAAGTAAAGAAGTTGAAATTCCAGATTTAGTTGATGATGAAAAAGTTGTTGATATTGGTAATGGTGCTTTCTCATACAACAACAAAATTGAAAAAGTTACTCTACCATATACAATTGGAGAAGTGTTTAAAAATGCATTTTCTTATTGTACTAATTTAAAAGAAGTTATATTTGAAAGTGAAAATTTATCAAGATTAATGATGAACTCATTTAAAGGTTGTGAATCACTTGAAATTATTAAATTGCCTAAGAATTGCACATATTTGGCTTCATATGCATTTGCTGATTGTGGAAATATAGAAAAAATTTATATGCCATTTTCTATGGTTCATATTGCAGAATATGCATTTACTAATACAACAATTAGTGAATTAATTTATAGCGGAACACAAGAACAATTTGGAAAAATTCAAATAGCTACAGATGTAATGGAATTATTTAGCCAAACTAAAATTATCTATGCTGCCGAACAAAACAAAGTGGTTTTAACTAGTTTGAATGAAATCAATAACTATGATGATAATACTTTTGTTGAATTCGAAGGTATAGTAACAGGTTATTATAACCAAAAAGGTGTATACGTTACTGACCCAATTGATGGATATAGCATTTGGTGTTATAATTCAAGCAACTTGCCGTATTATGATGTTGAATATGTTGGAAGAAAAGTTAAAGTTTCCGGTGATAAAATACATTATATTGGACAATTAGAAGTTGCTCATGCGGAAATTGAATTAATTGGAGAAGAAAAATATGAGATAAATCCTATCGAACTAGATTTAACTGACAAAAATTTAAATATTAATGATTATTTAGGATATTATGTAGTTGTCAAAGGAAAAGTCACTGAAACATTTAAACAATATACATACTTAGAAGGATGCGATACGTATTTATTTGCATTTTATCGTTGGCCAGAATCATTAACAGTTATGGTAGGAGACACTATTGAAGTTGTTGGTTGGGTTCATGTATATAATCAAATTTATGAAATTATGTATGATACTAGATTGGTAAAAATCATTGAACAATAGTATGTTTAAGTAGTTAAATAATAAATAAATATGAAAAGAGTGGCAAAGATTACCACTCTTTTGAGTTTTATTAATATATATAAAAAAAACAAAGTTGACATCTATGCTATGTATTTGTAATAGCAATAACGAAAACTTAGAGTTTGAATATGGAATAGATAGTTTAAAATAGTATTGTAATGAAATACATAATGGATTCAAGCAAATAAATATACCCGAACATTTATGGGAGAATTTTTATACTAAAGGAAAAATACCAACAGCAGTTCAAAAATTATGGAAAGAAGTTGTTGATTGGGCACACAATAGTGAGTATGAAATAGCAACTAACTATGACTTTGAATGTTATTTAGAAGGTGATAGTGATGATTATGTTAATGAAATTTGG
>JALEMY010000035.1 GCA_022767485.1 Erysipelotrichaceae bacterium | reverse complement strand
AGTTTGCTTTGGTGCTTCCATATTGTTTTTACTTGCATGAATTGTAAGTTGTCTTTCATTATTAAAACATAAACATAAAATAAAAAAAGAAAACACTATAAAATATTTCTTTTTCATAAAATGCCTCCTTTTTTAATCAACACTTAATATTTCTACAACTTGATTTAAAACTTCATATAATTCTTGCTTGCTAGAAATATAATTACTAATAAGTGGATGGTTAATAAACTCATTTTTTAATTCTTCTAATGTTTTTTTAATGCTTTTATATTCATCTATTTGATTGCTTTTTAAAGCTTCTTGCATTAATAACTGATATTTTTGAATAGTGCTTAATAGATCTTGCAATTTTTCGTTTTCACTTATAGCTTTTTTTAAAGCAAAATATTCTTTAGCCTCACTTGTCTCTTTTAAGGCTTCATTTAATGCTTTTGCAAGTTCAATCAACTTGTTCACCTTCTAATGTGTATGTTTTAGCTTTTATGATTTTAACGTTTACTATCTTACCAACGCTGCTTAAATCTCCTTTGAAATTTACAAGTTTATTATCTTCACTATAGCCTGATAATATCTCTTCATTTTTCTTTGAAGGACCATCGACTAATACTTTTATTATCTTTCCTTCAAATGTCTTATATTTTTCAAGTTCATATTTAGCAATTGTGGCTGTAAGTTTATTAAATCTTTGTTTCTTTACATCCATTGAAATATTATCTTTCATTTTAGCAGCTGGTGTTCCAACACGAGGTGAATAAATAAAAGTAAACGCACTATCATATTTTACTTCTTCACATAATGATAATGTTTGAGCAAATGCCTCATCGCTTTCATTTGGAAAACCAACAATAATATCTGTAGTTAAGGAAACATCTTTAATCTTGTCTTTAATTTTTTTTACAAGATCTAAATATTGTTTCCTATTATATCTTCTTCCCATCGCTTTTAAAATACCATCATCCCCAGATTGTACTGGAAGTTGAATGTGCTTCATAATATTTGGATATTTAGCGATTACATCGATTAATTCATCGCTAAAATCATATGGATGAGATGTTGTAAAACGAATGCGATCAATTCCTGTTAAAGCAACTTGTTCCATTAACTCAGCAAAAGATAAATCAGCGATATCTTTGCCATAAGCATTAACGTTTTGTCCTAAAAGAGTTACTTCCTTATAACCCATTTCTTTAAGTTGTCTTATTTCATTTAAAATATCAACAGACTTTCTGCTTCTTTCTTTTCCCCTAGTATAAGGAACAATACAATAAGTGCAAAACTTATTGCATCCATACATGATATTCACCCATGCCTTATATGTATTAGCTCTACATGAAGGTAAGTCTTCTTGAATATCACCTTGATTGGATAAGACATTACATATTCTTTGATTTGATAAAATCGCATCTTTAATTAATGATGGTAATTGATAAATATTATGCGTACCAAAAATTATATCTACTTGTTGATAATTTGTTAATAATGTTGTCACGATGTGTTCTTGTTGAACCATACATCCACAAACGCCGATTAGTAAATTAGGATTTTTTTGCTTTAATGACTTTAATGAACCGATTTCACCAAAGACTTTTTTTTCGGCATTTTCACGAACACAACAAGTATTTAAAATAATAATATCAGCTTCTTCTACATTTTGACATGGGCTATATTTCATCTCTTTTAAAATTCCTGCGATAACTTCTGAATCTCTAAGATTACCTTGACAGCCATATGTTCTGATAAAATATTTTTTATTAAGTCCAAAGTCTTTTATATCTTCATCAATAATAACGCTATTGTATTGATAATTTGGAGCAACATTTAATTCTCTAACTGCTGCCATTTTCATATTTGGTGAAGAAACTACTTTAGCAAACTTTTTCATACCATCACTCCTAAAAATCTTCTTTTATTGTAAATTTTTTGTTTGTATATTCGCCATCGATAACATAAATTTTTTCCTCTGTTAATTCTTCAACCATTGAAGAATCATCAGTGTAATCCATTCTTTTTGCTACTTCATGAGCTTTTTTTATAACATTTGTTTTGAATGCTTGTGGTGTTTGAACACATTTTAGTTCTTCTCTTTTCAATGTCTTAACAACCACATCATTTTTTACAAGTTTAACCGTATCAACCATCGACCAAACAGGTATTACTACATTGCATTCTTTAAGTTTAACTTTTAATCTATTTAATAAAATACTTGTGAAAAAAGGACGAGCGCCATCATGGATGAAAACATACTCGCTTTTAACTTTTTTTAAGGCATTTAAAACCGATTGTTGACGCGTTGCTCCACCTTCAACAAAAGAAACTTTTCTTTCGTTTTTAAAGATTTTTTCCATCGCTTCTAAATCGCTATTTTTACAAACGACAAATATTTTATCGCATTGTAAATCATCGATAAATGGTTTTGTAGATAAATAAACAATTGGTTGTTTATTAATTTCAAATAAAACTTTATTGTAATTTAAACCCGAGCGTGTTGAATTTCCTGCCGCTACAACTATAGCTTCATAATTCATTATTTTTCCTCCCACAAAGGCAATTTAAATTGTAAGTAATATTTATATGCACTAAATCCTAATTTCTTATAAAACTGAATGTTTTTTGTTGCTAAAACAATTATTTTTTTGCATCCACGAAGAATAATATAATTCTTCACTGCTATGTTCATAATCTCTTCAAAATTACTATCTGAATAAGAAGAATCGACACAAACATAATTTATCAATCCTAAATCTTTACTTTTATCGAAAGCACTAACACGTAAAGCTGATTTATTTTCATCGTCAAAACGAGCAAAAGCACATATTTTATTATCGATTGAGCCGATAACAATTCTTCTTCCTGTGCCACCTTTTTCAAAATACTCATTAATCAAATATGCTTCACGTCTTAAATTGTTTCTGACACACATCTGTAAAATTCCATCTTTATCTTCTTCAGTAGCAATAGAAATTTTTAAATCTGTATCTAATTCTTCTACCTTATCATTTCTAACTATACGAATCATGTCAACTACAGCTTCATTTTGAACAAAGCCTTTGTTAACGAAAAATATGGAAGCCCCATTCATTTCACTTGGGACCCCAGAAAAGAAACGATTCATATCATTACCAACAACTAAATACTTAATATTGTGATATTGTTTAAGCTCGCTAATTGCTAGTTGCAATAAATCGCTACCAATTCCCATATTTCTCATTTCTTTTTTTACAAAGATTAAAGATAGATATGCCTTGTCATTTTCATTTACTATACCAGATTCATTAAACCAAGTTTTTATAAAGATAAAACCTACTGGCTCATTATCATATAATGCTACAAAAGAAGCATTTTTATTCAAATGAACATTTTCTATCAAAACACTTTTAAATGCATTTTTTGCAATTGGATATGTCGATCTAAACTCACTATTCCACAAACGATTTAAATGCTTTGTATGACGATAATTCTTTATGGAAGTGTATCCTAACATAAACTAATCCTTCATTAGTGGAAATAAGATAACGTCACGAATTGAACTAGAATTAGTAAAGAACATAACAACGCGATCTATTCCCATACCAATTCCACCAGTTGGTGGCATACCATATTCTAATGCTTCAATAAAGTCATTATCGATATCGCCAGCTTCTTCATTTCCTAAGCTTTTTTCTTTTAATTGTTCCACAAAGCGTCTTCTTTGTTCAATAGGGTCATTTAATTCGCTATAAGCATTAGCGAATTCGCATCCTGCAATATAAAGTTCAAAACGATCAACATAGCGAGGATCATCATCACACACTTTTGTTAATGGAGAAATTTCAATAGGGTGTCTAATTAAAAATGTTGGTTGAACTAAAGTTTTCTCACAAAATTCCTCAAAGAATAAATTTAATATATGACCTACTCCACTAAAATGAGGAAGCACTTTTAATCCTTTATCTTCTGCTAATTTTTTTGCTTCTTCAAATGATGTAATCGCATTGAAGTCAATACCAGTAATATCTTTAACTAAGTCAACCATTGAAACAACTGCAAAAGGCTTAGCAATATTGATTTCAAAGTCATTCCAAGTGAATACTTCTTGACCATTAAATACATTTTTAGCGATGCGCTTTAAACATGTTTCAACAAGTTCCATCATACTACGTAAATCGCCATATGATTGATATAATTCAATTGTTGTAAATTCAGGAGAATGTTTACTATCCATTCCTTCATTTCTAAAAATACGGCCGATTTCATATACTCTTTCAATGCCACCAACTAATAACCTTTTTAAATTTAATTCGGTTGCTATTCTTAAATAATAATCTCTATCTAAGGCATTGTGATGAGTGATAAAAGGACGTGCAGCAGCACCAGTTACCGCATTAGTTAAACATGGTGTCTCAACTTCAATAAACCCAAGTGAATCGCAATAATTTTGGATTTCTCTTACGATTTTACTACGATAAATAGCTGTTTTTCTTGCCTGTTCATTAACTATTAAATCAAGGTATCTTTTACGATATCTTTCTTCTACGTCTTGAAGTCCATGATATTTTTCAGGCAAAGGACGAAGCGATTTTGTTAAATGCGTATATTCACTGACTTTTATTGTTAATTCACCCGTATTAGTTTTCATTACTTGTCCTGTTACACCAATTAAATCACCAATATCAGACAATTTAAATACGCTATAAGGTTCTTCACCAATAACATCTTTTCTAATATAAATTTGTATATTACCTTCCATATCTTTTAAATTACAAAAGGCGATTTTCCCCATATCACGTTTTGTTATAATACGGCCAGCAATGGTAGCATAAATATTTTTTTCTTCAAGTTCTTCTTTACTACATGAAGCATAGTTAGCAATAATGTCATTTATTTTATCTTTTACTTCAAATCTTTTTCCAAAAGGATCAATACCCTTTTCTTTTAATTTTTCAACCTTTTCCATTCTAATTCTTGTTTGTTCTTGTATTGTTAAAGTAGGTTGATTATTTAAATCCATAATTATCATCTCCTATCTTTTAAATTATATCATAATTTATTTGAAATAACACTATACAATTCTAATTATCTGTTTTTTAAAAAAAATAAGAAAAAAATGGAGCTGTAAAGAAATAAATTTCTAATCAGAAGTTGTTTCAATACAGCTTCTTTTTTTGGCTTTTGTGGATAACTTTTCACCAATTTTATAAAAACAGGCATAATGAAAAGAGTTTTGAAGGAATTGTGGATAATTCCTAACAAACTTCATTATTTGTTCTGTATTTTAAGTTATGATATTTGGCTAAATTAAAGCCAATAATGACTAAATAAAACTCAAGATTTACCTTCTTTAGTGAAACTCGAGTTATTCTTCTGTAATTGTAATCTTGTTTTATAACTCCAAATGCACCTTCTGCCATATAAGAACGTGTGGTTCTTAGCTTTATACCTTCTTCAGAAGCAAGATTGTTAATTACTTCTTCATGGTACTTAGTTAAAGTTCGATTTATGTTAATAACTCTGTTATATTTAGAATTATGGCACTTGTTCCTAAAAGGACATCCTTCACAATTCTCACATTGATATTTTTCTTCAGTTCTTTTGTCTTTGTTACCTTCGATAGGAGTTTCATTGATTTTAAAGAATTTTTTGTTGTTCGGGCAAATAGGATGACCTTCTTCATCAATTTTAAAATTGACTGATCTAAATGGATCTTCATGAAATTTATTGTCATGAGTCTCTCTTTCCCAAGTGGCAAATTTCATAAATTTTCCAATCTTATTAATCTCGCAAAAATTATATGTTTCAAGATTTCCATATCCTGCATCAGTTACTGCAGCATTGGGATACTTACCATATATTGATTTGTATTTTTCCATTAATGGGATAAAACATTTGTTATCACTAGCAAATTGAGAAGTCATACCATATAGTATTATTTCCCCAGCAGATACTAATTGCCAATTGTAAGCTGGAAGTAATGCTGTATTTCCCATATAATCTGTTTTCATTCTCATAAATGTTGCATCAACATCAGTTTTTGAAAACGAATTTCTGTGTTCGCCACATTTATTTATTTTCTCAGCATAACTTTTTAATAATTCAATTATTGAGTTAAGTTTTTCATAGAATCTTTGTATTTCTTGCTTTCTATGACCTCTTCCACAAACAAATTTAACAGATTCTTTATCGATTATTGATAGTAAGTAATCTTTATTTTTTTCTAATTCTTCAATTGAATATGATTCCTTAATATCAAAAGCTAAGCCTGGTTCTAATAGATTTGAATTGTTTATTTTTTTGAATAACTCTGATAGATGTTTAAATTGTCTATCTCTAGATGTGATACACGCATTTTTCCACACCCATGTATATTTATTTGGAAATGCTTCAATTTTTGTCCCATCAATGAACACTGTTGAAACATCTATATTTTGTTTTTCTACTATATATTTAGTTATTTCATTAGATATATTTTCAACATTATCAATTAGATAATCATTGATGAAATTACATATTGTCATATGAGATGGTCTTATCTCATCCGACAAATACATAAATCTAATGTCATTTCTACAAAGTGATTCAATTTTTCTTGTTGATCTTACGTTGATCATGAACGCG
>JALEMY010000124.1 GCA_022767485.1 Erysipelotrichaceae bacterium | reverse complement strand
TTATTGGCGCTTTTTTATCCTACAGAAGCAATGGGGAAATATCCATTTACCTTCGATGTTATAAGATTTTATTATTGTCATATTTCCTTGTTTTTAATACCTTGTTTAACTGGCATGTTAAAATTATATATACCTGAATATAAAAAATTATATACCATTCCAGGAATGTTCATCATGGTGGAAACAATCATTTTGATTAATGAAGTAATTTTATGTAAAGTTGGCTTTGTATCTTCATCAATCACAGAATTTTTTAGTAGAGAGTATAGAAACTCATCCTTTGTTTTTGGACCACTTCCATCATTTGATAAGATAGCAAAAATAGTGACGGTTTTTGTCCCTAAAATTTTTACAGAAAACATTTTTAATATTCAAGGACTTACAACATTATATTGGCCAGTTATATGGCTTGTAATACCTTCTTATATATATTTACCAATAATATATATTGCAATTATTTCACCATTTGCCCACAAACAAATGCATAATGATTTATTAGTTTTTATGCAAAGAAAAAAGATAATTTAAAAAATCGAATTTTCGATTTTTTTTTGTAAAATCTAATAAATAACAAAGTAGCTGCATATTCTATAATATAACATAAAAAAAGAGGGAAAAACGTGGGTAAAATTTGGGCGATTTTAATAGCACTAGCTTCTATTTATGCGATTTGTAGTGGAAGAACAGAAGCATTATTAAATGGTATATTATCAATACCAGAAGAGTCGTTTAGTTTCTTATTAATCGTGTTATCATCGACAATTTTCTGGACAGGGTTCATGTATATTTTTAAGGAAGTTGGAATAATAGATTATATTTCACTTGCTATAAAACCGATTTTTAAACTTATTATGCCAAATTTGAAAGATAAAGAAGCGATAGAATATTTATCGATGAATATTGCAGCAAATATGTTTGGATTAGGATTTGCAGCAACACCATCAGGATTGAAAGGAATAAAACGCTTAAAAGAAATATCAACAATGCCCGAAGGTGTAGCAAGTGATGAAATGATAACATTTTTAGTGTTGAATACTGCAGGGGTAACTTTATTACCGACAACGGTTATAAGTATTCGCAATAGCTATGGCTCAAAAAGTCCGACAGATTTTGTATTATTTGCTATCATTTCAACGTTTGCTGCGTGTGTTTTTGGACTAATAGCCGACAAATTATTAAGAAGACCTTATCGAGGAAAATTATGATTGTATCAATATTAATAATTCCAATATTGCTTCTTTTTGCTTTGATTTTAGCGATTATAAAAAGAAAGGATGCCTTTAATGCTTTTTGTAATGGAGCAATGGAAGGATTAAAACTGTCTAAAGAAATTATTCCTTCTATAATTGCCATGATCAGTTTAGTAATAATAATAAAAAGTAGTGGTTTTATCGATGATATCGGTAAAATTATAGGTAAAGCCTTTAAAAATAGCGATTTTGTAACTAATATTGTTCCCATGGCATTTTTTAGACCAATTAGTGGGAATGCGTCTTTATCAATATTAAATTCGGTATGTAAAATTGATCCTGATTCACTTGAATGCATTACAGCATCGTTAATTCAAGGAAGTACTGATACTACCTTTTATGTGATTGCTTTATATTTTTCATCAATAAAGGTAACTAAATGGCGCCATACTTTGACTTGTGCATTATTTGCTGATTTTGTTGGTATAGCATTAGCGATTGTCTTTGCATTACTGATTTTTAAATAAATAAGATTATTTATTTAATTATGTAAAATTATATGATAAAATAAAAAAAGAAAGAAGGTAATAAATATGTTTTGTAAACATTGTGGAAGACAATTAAATGATAATGATGTTTATTGTCCAGTATGTGGCACAAAAGTTGTAGATTATGCATATAATGAAAAAACAATTAAAGAAACAATAAAGGAAAGCATCAGAAATCAAGCGGGATATGTCGATTTAAAATCAAAGTGGTGGCATCATTTACTAGTAGCAGCGGTAGGATATATTGCAATGTATATTTTATCTTCAATTATTTTATCAGTAATGGTGATAGTCTATCAAAATATGGGATACGATTTTTCTTGTTATTTAGATGAAACTATCTCTTGCCCTATTGAAGTTGAAAATGCTTATTTATTTATTTCAAGTTTAAGTCAAATATTAGCAGAGATAATAGTAATTGTCTCTGTAATGATAATTTATAGAAAATATTTGAAGCACTTCTTTAATCAATTAAGAAGTGGCAATACATGGAAGTGGTTAGGAATTTGTCTTGCTGGCGTGTATTTAGCAAATTTGATGTATTCGCAAATATTAGATTTATTTGGGTATACTGACACAAGCAATGCTAATCAAGACATTGTCTCATCAATTATTATTAATACTCCATTATTAGGATTTACATTTGTAGTAATTGCTGCTCCTGTTTTTGAAGAAATAATCTTTAGATTTGGTATTTTCCGTTCGTTTGTTAATGGAAACAAAAAGCGTGAAATAATAGGTTTAATTATAACAACGCTATTATTTGCTTTGATTCATATGGTTGCAACAGTACAAGAAGCATTAAGCGTAACAGATGGTACAGGATTATCTATTTTCTTAAATGACCTTGTTACACTTCCAATTTATTTAATCGGGGCGTTTTGCTTAACATTTGCTTATTATAAATCTAAAAATTTAGCAACTTGTATTACAATGCATATGATTTATAATTTCATATCTTATATTTCTATTATTGCTATGAGTGCAAATATAGGATAAAAATTAAATATTTAACTATTTTATGACGAGATTAGTGTTCTAATCTCTTTTTTTTATTCATATTCTTTATTGATATAAAAGGAGAAAGATTTTGTGAACACTTTAGAATTATTGAAAAATATAGGTACTAGAACCAATAGCGATATTTATGTTGGTGTTGTAGGACCTGTAAGAGTTGGAAAATCAACATTTATAAGAAGATTTATGGAATTAGTCGTTTTGGACAATATTACAAACGAAGAAGAAAGAAAAAGAGCTACTGATGAACTACCACAAGCAGGAAATGGTAAACAAATTATGACATGTGAGCCAAAATTTGTCCCTAATAATGCCGCAAGTGTCAAAGTGGATGAAGATTTGTATGTAAATATAAGATTTATTGATTGCGTTGGCTATGTGTTTGATGAGGCGCTTGGTCATAAAGATGGTGAAAAAATGAGAATGGTTAAAACACCATGGTTTGATGAGGCCATTGAATTTGATGAAGCCGCTAAAATTGGAACTAACAAGGTCATTAAAGATCATTCAACTATCGGTATTGTTGTTACAACTGATGGTAGTATAGTAGATCTTCCGCGTCAGTCATACATCAAAGCTGAAGAAGAAGTAATTATGGCACTTAAAGAAATTGACAAACCATTTATTGTTGTTGTTAATAGTAAAGATCCTACTAGTGAAGAAGCTTTGAAGGTAAAACAAGAAATTGAAGAAAAATACCAAGTGACAGCACTAGTTATGTCTGCTGAAAAAATAAGTCAAGAAGATGCTAGAAATGTCTTACAGACAGCATTATATGAATTTCCAGTTACTGATATTGAAGTAATGACTCCTAGTTGGATTAGCGTATTAAGTGACGATAATGCCTTAAAAATGTCTTTTAAGAATACTATTTCAGAAGCCATAAAAAAATGTAAAAAGGTTAAAGATGTCAAAAAGATAGTAGAGCATATTCAAACTAATGAAAATATAAAAAGTGCCGCAATTAGTAATGTTGATACAGGGACAGGACTTGTAACAATTACAATTGAAGCACAAGATGGACTTTATGAGCAAACAATTAATCAAATCTTAAAAGAACCAATTAATGATAAAGCTGATTTAATTAAAATTTTGCAAGAATATCGTCAATATACTGATAATTTTGCAACTATTTTACCAACGCTTGAACAAGTAAAAGAAAGCGGTTATGGAGTAGTATATCCAACAATTAATGACATTACTTTATCAAGTCCAGAATTAATAAAGCAAAACAATAGATATGGTATTCAAATTAAAGCAAATGCTCCAGCAATTCATTTATTTAAAGTTGACATTGAAGATGCCTTTGAGCCTATATTAGGATCAAAGCAACAAGCTGAAGCAATGATTGATTTTTTAAAGTCAAATCCTGAAAATATTAAGACATTAAATATGTTTGGAAGGCCGCTAATTGAGATGTTAAATGATGGAATAAATAGCAAGCTTCAAGGCTTGCCAGATAATTTGAAGACAAAGCTTCAAAAAGCCCTAAATATCGCATCTTCAAAGCAAAAGAGCAACATAATTGTGTTCGTTTTCTAAAAATATGTAATCATACAATGTATGATTACTTTTTTTTCAAAAAAAATCAATTTACTTGCTAAAAAAAGTGTATTATAATGAGATTAGATTATAATATATATAAAGGAGAAAAAATATGAATAAAAAGGATTTAGTTAAAAAGATTGCTGATGAACAAGGCGTAACTAAAGTTAGAGCTGAAGAGATGGTTAACGCTATTTTTTCAACAATCGTAGACGAATTAAAATCTGGTGAAAATGTAAAAATTCCTGGCTTTGGAAATTTCGTAGTAAAAACTCGTAAACAAAGAATGGCAGTAATTCCAAACTCTAATAAAAGAGTTATTATTCCTTCATATAGAGCTGCAGGATTTAGACCTTCTAAGAATTTTAAAGAACAAGTTAAATAGTTTTTAAAAAGGATTGTTAAGAATAACTTAATAATCTTTTTTTCATATTTAAAAAGAAATTTTCATATGTATAAGTGGTGATACAATGAAAATTGCTCTTTGTGGTTATAGTGGAAAAACAGGAAAAGAAATATATCAAGTATTAAAAGAAAATAACTTCCAAGTTATCGGAATTGATAAAAACACTACTTCTTTAAATGATGTGATAGAAAAAGTAGATTTAGTAGTTGATTTTACGGTTAAAGAAGTAGCTTTAAAACACATTGATTTATGTATAAAACATTTAAAGCCTTTTATTGTAGGAACGACAGGCTTTAATAGCAATGAACTTGCAAGAATAAAAAGTTTATGTAAACAAAACAATATTAAAGGAGTTATTTGTTATAATTTTTCTAGACCATTGAATTATTTGCTAAAGCATTTTTCCTTTTTTAAAAAATATTTTAAATCGATGACATATCTGGATATACATCATATTTCAAAAGTTGATAAAACATCAGGAACAACGTATTTGTTTTTGCTAGCAAACGACAAAATAAAAATTAAGTCATTAAAAACTAATAAAAGTAAAATTGTATATATGATAACTATGGAAAACAATTGGGATAAAATGACTTTTATTTATCAAGTAAATAGCAAAAAAGTCTTTGCTGAAGGCTTATGTGATTATATAAAATACCATGATGAAAAACAAATAATCAATTTAATTGATTAAAATTATAAAAAATATGCTATTATATTAATGCTTTTAAAAAAAGAATATAGGTAACAAAATGGATATAAAAAAAATTTGTGAAGTGTTTTCAATAATAAAAAAAGCTCGTTATCAAGTGTACTTAGTTGGCGGTTCAAGCAGAGACTACTTATATGGACGAGATTTTTTAGATGTTGATATAACAACAAATGCACCGCTTGAATTTATTAAAAAAAACTTTCAAGTATATGATGAAGTAGGCGCAAAATACGGTTCTATAAAGATAATATATAAGAATATCGTTATGGAGATAACAAGATTTCGTAAAGAAATATATGAAGAAAAATCATATTATCCTAAGAAAGTTGAATTCGTTGATTGCCCTGAGGAAGATGCATCAAGAAGAGATTTTACCATCGATGCTATATATTTAGATTTATTAAGCAACGAGATTATTGATCCTTTATGTGGGGTAAAAGACTTATTTTCTTTCACATTAAAATTTATTGGTGAGCCACAACAAAGAATTAATGAAGATCCTACAAGAATATTAAGAGGTTTAAGAATTGCTAATAAAATGAACTTTTCGATTGAGGAAAAAACCAATCAAGCATTTATCGATAATATAGATAAACTTGACTTATTGACGGATAAGAAGTTTAACTTGGAGATAGAGAAAATGTATTTAGATTTAAAAGAAAATAAAACAAAACAAATATTAGAAAAATATAAAATAACAGAAAGGAAAAAAGCAGATGAAAATAAATAAATTTATCAATTTTGAAAGATTATTAACTTTGAATTATAAAAAAATTGGATTGAGCGATGATGAATTTGTGTTGCTTTCAATCACCTATGAGTTAGTTCAAACAGGTACAACATTTGTTAATCCCTCAGATTTAGCACTTCTTTGTAATTTTTCAACGACAAAAATCGATGTCATATATTCAGGATTAATAGCAAAAAAATATGTTAGTAATGAATTTACTAGCAATGGCACAATTTATACTTCATTTGCTGGAATAAATAAAAAATTAATGATATGTTTAGAAGATGAAATAGAGTTACAAGAAGAAAAAGATACCAAAGAAAAAATAGGTGAAGAAGATTTCTTTTCATATATGCAAAGGTTTTTTGATAGGCCACTTACACCATTAGAATACGATGTTATTCAATCTTGGAAAAACAAAAAGTATGAATTTAATTTAATAAAAGCTGCTAGCGAACTTGCTGCTCAAACAGGTAATAAATCTATACGTTACATAGACACGATTATTTTTGAAGAAAATAAGAAGCAAGAAATGGGCGAGGAAGAATATCAAAAGAGTCAGCAGGAGACAATAGAACTTTCTGCGGTAGATTGGTTAAATAAGTAATATGAATGAAAAATTAGAGTACATTTACCAAATGTTTCCTAACGCAAAATGCGAGTTGACTTATAATTCCATTTTTCAACTTTTAATTGCGGTCACGTTATCAGCGCAAACGACCGATAAAAAAGTTAATGAGTGTACACCCATATTATTTGCAAAATATCCCAAAATAGAAGATTTAAAAGATGCCGATGTTGAAGATGTAAAAAAAATAATCAAACCAATTGGAATGAGCAATACAAAAAGCAAAAATATTATTGAAATTGCAAGAATCATACATGAAAAATATAATGATGAAGTTCCTTGTAGTGAAGATGAATTACTTACTCTTCCAGGTGTTGGACACAAAACGATTAGCGTAGTTTTTGCAGAAGGATATAAAATACCAGCATTTCCTGTTGATACACACATTTCACGAATTGCTAAAAGATGTTATTTAGCCACATTAAAAGATGATGTAAACGATATAGAAAAGAAATTAAAGAAACTGATTGATAAAAATATGTGGATACAAATGCACCACAGTATGATTTTTTTTGGAAGATATTTTTGTAAAGCACAAGCACCAAAATGTAATGAATGTAAATTAAAAGGAAAATGTCGAATTAAATATAAGTAAAATCAAGGCTTGAAATAGAGCCTTTTAAATATCCATTTTTATATTTATAATAAATGTCTAAATGATAGCGTGCCTTATTTAACATAAAACTTGTTATTTGTTCACATTCAATCGTTTCAATAAAGCGATCATTTTCGTAAATATCAATATAAATACCTTTACCATTTAAAATTTTTTCATAATCAAAGATCACAGGGTATGATATTTCCTTCTCCTCTTTAAAAAATATAAAGTTTATTGAATCATCTAAAATAAAGTAATCAAATAACACTTTTTCTTCAATAAAAGGCTCTTTAAAAAATTCTTTAGGAACGTCTTCTTTTTTATATAGAGATTTTACTATATAGTCACTAGAAACTTGCATTGTTGGAAGCAAATCACTACCTTTGACAATATTAACTTCAACAATATCATCTGGCTTAGTAAAATATTGATTTTTTTTGGCTATTTTTTCATAAATTGTTTTAGTAAACGTTTTAACCACATTAGCTTGTGGACTGCTTTTTTTAAAATATGTGTTGCCATTTTTAATATATTCATCAAAGCCAGTCCATGCTGTAATTGTATAATCTTTAGTATATGATGCAAGCAAACGGTCTTTAGAAGCATTTTTTTCATAGCCATATTCTTCTTTCATTTTACTATCGAAAGAGGTTGTACCAGTTTTTGCATAAACATTTACATTACTTGGCTTACAATCTTTTATTGACCAATAATTATTATCCATAACTTGCTTTAATACATCGCTTATTAAATAACAAGTAGATGGTGATAAAACTTGCTTTTGATAGGGAGTAAAATGGATTTCTTTATTGCTACCATCGAGAAGTTTAATGTATTTAACGCTTAATGGTTCAATATATAAGCCGCTTCGTGCAAGCATAGAATAGGCAGCAGCTAAATTAGTTAACGATAAACCATATGTATAACCACCAAGGCCATAAGAATAAGAAAATTCACCATCATCCATAATGTTGATTTCCTTCATATAGTTGATTACTTTATTTAAGGATATTTTAGATATTACTTCTTTCAATGTTGAAATTGCTGTTGTGTTTCTAGAATAGCCAATAGCATCAGCGATAGTTACTTCACCTAAATACAAATTGTCGACATTAGAAATAAGATAATCGCTATTTGGATAATAGCAAGGAACATCTTTTAATATTTGCATAGAATCATAATGCAAGTATTCAAATGCTAAAGCATAATCTAAAACTACTTTAATAGTACTAGCTGGTTGAATTAATTTATCATATGCGTGATTAAACAATTTCGCTCCTTTATAATTTCTTCCTCCAAAACAGGCAATAATTGCTCCGTTTTGATTATCGATAATTGTTGAGGCAAATTGTTGCAAATCATTGTCAAAAGATAAATATGGTGAGGAACCATCTTGCATCTTATCAATTTGTGTTTGTAATGCAGAATCCATATATGTGTATATTTCCATTGGCATAGTGTAAGGATCATATCCTGTTTTTTTTAATATTTGTCGATATACAATATCGATATAAGCTTGATTTGCATTAACGTTATTATTGTTTGTTTTTTCTCTTTCTTTTAACAATTCATCAATCGTTATTTTACTTGCTTCAATTTCTTGTGCTTCACTAATATAACCATGTTTTTTCATCAAGTGTAAAACAACATTTTTTCTTAAGAATGCTTTGTCTTTATTAAGAAAAGGAGAATATGCCGAAGGAGCATTAACCACACCTGCAAGCAAGGCCGCTTCAGGAAGTGTTAATTTACTAACGGATTTATTAAAAAAAGCATATGAAGCGCTTGAAACACCATGATTTACTCCATCAAAGCACACATAGTTACAATAAAATTCTAAGATGTCTTTTTTTGAATACAATTTTTCAATTTTGTTTGCTAAATATACTTCTTGGATTTTTCTTTCGATAGTCTTGGTGTTGCTAAGAAGCATATTTTTAATCAATTGTTGTGTTAATGTTGATGCCCCCTCTTTTAATGACAAAGAAAAAACATCATTTTTAAGCGCACTTAAAATACGAGGCAAATCGATTCCTTCGTGCATAAAATATCTAACATCTTCACAAGAAAGTAAAGCATTTATAAAAACATCTGGAAGGTCTTCATATTTGACATTTTCATAATCTTCCATCGTTAATTGCTTAACAAAATTGTTTTGATTATCGTATATTTTTGATGATTTTTTCTTATTTATAGTTTCAATACTTAAAGATGGAGTATTAATAATCGCTTTAGATAAATAAATAGTGCTTATAGTTATCGCTACAAGCACTAAGGAAAACAAAACATCGGTGATAGTAGATAAACTATTTTTTTTTCTATTTATGCTCAAGATAGATTTCTTTTACAACCTTAATATAATCAACTGGTGTAAAATATCCTTCTTTGATCAAAATTCCTTGATGTTTGATATCTTCATAGGGGATAATCGATTTGTTTTTATCATACGCATCGATGAGAATTTGACCATCTAATAGATATATTTCACTAAACGCTTTCATATAGATAATGGCAAAGCTAATTCCTTTATGAAAGATGATTTTTCTCATGGCTTCAATTTGATGAGATGCGATATTTGCCATTAAAAATCCCTCTTTCGATTTTGTTTCTTTGGCTTCAAAATCTAAGTAGCGTCCATTATAAATACCCACATAATCTAAAGTTGATGGTGATAAAAAAACAGCTTGTGTAATCGTATATTTATCAGACGTTTTTAAAACTTTGATATTTGTTGGTCTTTTATTAATAAATGCAATATTATGGGAAGAATAATATTCGTTTGAAATATTGATCATTTCTTCCAAATCCATTCCTTGATTTGCTGTGTTTCTATCATTTGTTTTATTATATATTTTTTTATTTAGTGTGGGATATTTAATCATATTTTCACCTACTTACCACCAAAATTATTTTTTACATATTTTATTATATTATACACTATATTTTTTGGCAAAAAAATGGTAAACTATTTTAAACAAAATGATGTATAATTATAAAGGAGGCGTAAAGATGAAAGAAGTAAAATTCTCAGATAAAGTCTATAAAACGGATTTTAAAGTTAAATCATTAGGTTATGGATGTGAAGAAGTCGACCAATTTTTAGATGAGATTAACTTTAATATCGTCAAATTAGAAAGAGAAATACAACGCCTAATAGAACAAAATAGTGATCTTGAAAGAAGCAAGGCAATGCTTGAAGCAAAAAACAAAGATTTAGTAAAAGAAATTTGCTCATTAAAAGCACAAAATTTTATTCCTTCAACAAGCAATGCTAACTATTCTAACATGGAGATTTTAAATAGAATCACAAGCATAGAAGAGATGATTCAAAGATTGCTAGACAAAAAAGATTAAAACAAATCTAATGATGGTCGCTTTTAAACAATTAAAAGAGGAAAGTCCATGCTCACACAAGCTGCGATGCTTGTAGTGTTTGTGCCACTTTAATAAATAAGGGTGGGCAGGGTAAAACCTGACGGCAAAGATTACACCTAAGGGAAACTATGGAGTATTCGATAAAGCACCACAGAGACGAGCTAAGAGGAAACGATTAGATGAAACGAGGCAAGCCCCTCAAGTGAGAAACTCAAATTTGGTAGAGGAGCCTATAAGAAAGAAATGAATTTCAAGTAGGATGTGAAAACATAGATAAATGACCATCCCTGACAGAACATGGCTTACTTAGATTTGTTTATATAAATATGCAAAAGTCGATATTTTGCATATTTTTTTTATAAAAAATATGATACAATTAATAATGGCGGGTGATAATATGAAGTTTAAAAACATGAATCTTCCTAATAAACTAACAACAATGAGAATGATTTTAGTCCCTGTGATGATCGTTTTATTTGTTTTACATTTAATCTATCTTGAAACATCATTTTGTGATGTAGCTATATATAACGATTTAACTGTTTTAAACATCGTAATGACCGTGGTTTTTTTATTAGCTTCTATAACTGACTATTTAGATGGCCATATTGCTAGAAAAAGAAAAATTGTATCGGACTATGGTAAGATGATGGACCCTCTTGCCGATAAATTATTAGTAAATACCACAATGATGGCAATGATGGTATGCAATATGTATCAAAGAGGATTTATATGGATGAGTGTTATCGCTATTTCATTATCAATTATCACGATTGCAAGAGATATCTTTATCGATGCATTAAGAATGCAATCATTAAAGAAAAACGTGGTAGTTCCAGCAAATATTTATGGCAAAATAAAGACAGCAACGTTGATGCCAGGAATTGTTTTTTTGCTTCTTGGTGGAACTCATTATATAATATATTTAATAGGCCTTATATTGGTAACAATCGGAGGAATTTTTGCGATAATTAGCGGCATTAAATATTTTATGAATTTAAAACAATACATCGGTGATTAACATGGAAGAATTAATACTTAAATTAAAAGAAAAAAATAAAACTATCTCTTGTTGTGAATCATTAACTGGTGGTATGTTTGCCTCTTCTATCGTTAATGTCAGCGGAGCAAGTAGCGTTTTTGTCGGTGGTTTTGTAACATATATGGATAAAGCTAAAGAAATATTATTAGATGGCAAAGATATATTGAAAGATAAAGGTGCTATCAGTAAAGAAATGGCTTATCAAATGGCGTATAAAGTTAAGGAAGTTTTAAAATCAGATATCGCAATTTCTTTTACTGGTAATGCTGGCCCTTTTGCAAGCGAGGGAAAAGAGGTTGGACTTGTTTATAGTTGCATTATAATTGATCAAGATGTTTACCACTTTAAAGATCATTACAAGGGAGATCGAGAAAGCATTAGAGAGCAATGTATTTTTAATTCAAAAAAAAGAATTTTAGAATTTTTAAAATAAAATACTAGAATATATTAGGAGGTTATTTTATGGCAAAGAATGAAGAAAGAATGGGACTTGATGAAACTTTAAAATTAATTCAAAAAACATATGGCCAAGGATCTATTATGAAACTTGGTGATAAGCAACACGTTGATGTTGATGTAATTCCTTCAGGATCTATAGCTTTAGATTATGTTTTAGGTGTTGGCGGATATCCTAAAGGAAGAATAATTGAAATCTTTGGTCCAGAGTCATCTGGAAAAACAACTTTTGCACTACATGCGATTGCAGAAATTCAAAAAAAAGAAGGGAAAGCAGCATTTATTGATGCAGAACACGCAATTGACCCTTTATATGCTCAAAAACTTGGAGTTAACATCGATGAATTAATTTTATCTCAACCAGATTCTGGTGAACAAGCTCTTGAAATTACAGAAATGCTTGCCAAAAGTGGTGCGATCGATTTAATAGTTGTCGACTCTGTTGCCGCATTAGTACCACAAGCAGAATTAAACGGTGAAATGGGAGATGCTCAAGTTGGTTTACAAGCGCGCTTGATGTCGAAAGCTTTAAGAAAATTAACAGCGATATTAAACAAAGGGTCATGCACAATTATTTTCATCAATCAATTGCGTGAAAAAGTTGGAGTTTTATTTGGTAATCCAGAAACGACAACTGGCGGAAGAGCACTTAAGTTTTATGCGACTGTTCGTTTAGATGTTCGTCGTGGTGATGTAATCAAAAATGGTGATGAAATAATTGGTAATGAAGTTAAAATTAAAGTAGTTAAAAATAAAGTTGCTCCACCATTTAAAACAGCAATAGTTGAATTAACATATGGCAAAGGAATCAATCAAGAAGCAGAATTATTAGAATTAGCAGTAAAATTCGACATCATTCATAAGTCTGGAGCATGGTTTGAATATAATGGCGAAAAGATTGCTCAAGGAAAAGAAAAAGCTAAAGATTTTCTTGCTAATAATGAGGTCGAAAGAAGCGCCATTAAAGAAGCAGTTATTAAAGCAATAAAAGATAATAAATAAAGAAAAAATGTAGAAAATTCAGTTGAGTTTTCTACTTTTTTATTTCATAAAAATTTTTGCCTTTTTATTATTAATATGCTAAAATACTAAATGGTACATTTACAGTATCAAATTAAACATATTAGGAGGAAAAACAAATATATGGTAGTGTGTTTATCAACGATTTTCGCTGATCCATTATTTTGGTTATTCTTCGTTGTCGGTTTGATTATTGGTGCAGTTGTGGGAGCACTGGTTGTTTATAAACTAATTCCTAATAACGCTAAAAAACAATCTGATGAAATTATTAAAGTTGCAGAATTGAAAGGCAGTCAAATTATCAAATCTGCTCAAATTGAAGGTCGTTCTGTTGCTTTAGAATTAAAGATTGCTTTTGAAAAAGAAGCAAAAGAAAAAAAAGATCAAATCTTAGAACTTGAAAAGACTTTAGTAACACGTGAACAACAACTTGATATTAAAGAATCTTTATACGCTCAAAAAGAAGAACAAATCAAACAAGCAAATCAGCAACTAGAAAGCAAAAATAAAGATTTAGAAAAGAAGCAACTTGTTTTACAAGAAAAAATCGATTCGATTATCGTTGAATTACAAAATGTTGCACAAATGTCTATTGAAGACGCAAAGAAAGAATTATTTAGAAGAGTTGAAGAAAAAATCGAACATGAAATTACGGCATTCATGAAAGAAAAACAAGAAGAAGCCGAAGAAAAAGCTGAAGAAGCAGCAAAAGAAATATTAGGCCTTGCAGTAGATAAATATTCGCAAGAAGTTGCTTCTGAAAGAACGGTTTCAGTTGTAGCTTTACCATCAGATGAAATGAAAGGTCGTATCATAGGACGTGAAGGACGTAACATTAAAACAATCGAACAATTAACCGGTGTAGATTTAATAATTGATGATACACCAGAAGTTATCACGGTATCATGTTTTGACCCAATTAGGCGTGAAATTGCACGTCGTTCACTAGAAGCATTGATTAAAGATGGTAGAATTCAACCAGGAAGAATTGAAGAAATCATCGAAAGATCTAAGCAAGAAGTTAAAGAAATTACTAGGAAAGCTGGAGAAGAAGCTTTATTTAAATTGAATTTACCAAAGATGAACAAAGAATTAGTTGAGATTATCGGTAGATTAAAATTTAGAACAAGTTATGGTCAAAATGCATTAACACATTCAATGGAAGTAGCACATTTATGTGGTATTATGGCAGCTGAACTTGGTGTGGACCAACAACTTGCAAAACGTGCAGGCTTACTTCATGACTTAGGAAAAGCTTTAGATTTTGAAATGGAAGGTTCACATGTAGAACTAGGCGTTCGTTATGCAAAAAAATTCAATGAAAATGACGTTGTTATAAATTCTATTGAATCTCATCATGGTGATGTTCCTGCAAAATATATCATATCTCATCTTGTTTCTGCTGCTGATACATTGTCAGCTGCTCGCCCTGGCGCTAGAAGTGAAACATTAGAAACATACATTAAACGTATTGAACAATTAGAAACGATTTCAAAAGGATTTGATGGCGTTTCTACCGCATATGCAATTCAAGCCGGAAGAGAAGTTCGTGTTCTTGTAGTTCCAGAAAAAATAGATGATATACAAGCATATAAAATTGCACGAGAAATCAAAAACAAGATTGAAACAGAATTGACATATCCTGGACAAATAAAAGTAACTGTTGTAAGAGAAACAAGAGCTTGTGAAGTTGCAAAATAAAGTTAGAGTTTTAGCAATAGGTGATATTATCGGTAAAGGCGGCAGAAACGCCTTTATTCGTTATATACCAACTTTGAAAGAAAAATATCAATATGACTTATTAATAGTAAACGGAGAAAACGTCACTCACGGAAGAGGAATGAATTATAAGCATTACTTAGCATTAAAAGATGCAGGAGTTGATGTAATCACGATGGGCAATCACGTTTTTGATGAAAAAGATATTTATAATTATATTGATAAAGCAGATAATCTTGTTGTTCCAGGTAATATGAAATATGATGATCAAAGATTTGACGAACATAAATGTGTTTTATTTGACTTTAATGGACATAAAATAGCTATTTATAATATCGTTTCGCCATCGATTATGGGTGAATCTTATAAAGTGGAAAATCCAATTGCTTTTTTTGATGAGATATACAAAGAACAAAATGATTATATCTATATTTTTGATTTTCATGCAGAATATACTTTAGAAAAAAATTTATTAGCATATTATGTGGATGGCAAAGCAAGTTTAATATATGGAACACATACACATGTACAAACCGCAGATGATAGAATATTGCCAAACAAAACGGCATTTATTAGCGATATTGGAATGTGTGGTTCTATCGATTCAATCATTGGATATGACTATATAAGTTATATGAATAAAATTCATAATAACTCTAAAACATTTGTCTCAGAAAGAGTACCACTTATGATAAATGGTATCGTAGTTGATATCGATTTAGATAACAAACAGGCGTTATCAATAAAACGTATAAAAGAAAAAATAGCATAAGAGGAAAAAGGCTTTCATAGTATTTACTATGGAGGCTTTTTATATGGTAGAACTACTAAAAGTAAGAAATAATTCAAAACCAAACGCAGTCGCAGGGGCAATTGCAAACATTTTAAAAACACAAAAAGAATTAAAGGTCCAAGCAATTGGAGCAGGAAGCATCAATCAGGCTATAAAAGCTATAGCTATTGCTAGAAGTTTCATCGTTTTATCGGGGAAAGATTTAAGCTGCATTCCAATTTTTGCCGAAGTAATGATTGAAAATCAATGCAAAACGGCCATTTGTTTTATCGTTAAAAGATTCGATAAATAGTTTACTAAAAAAGTGAACTATTTTTTTTAGAAAACACCAAAAAAAATTGAATAATAATATTAGGGTAGTAATATGAAGCCGTTTTAATTATTTATAATTAAATTTTTGTTTACTTCTTTGTTTTATTTTGTTATAATAACTACGTTATTCTCTGCTATAGTAAACACTATAGCCAAATGACCAAAGGGAGGTGTAAGAATGAAAAAATACGAAATTATGTATATTCTTAACGCTAATTTAACTGAAGAAGAAAGAACTGCTCTTCAAGAAAAACTTCATGGTTGCCTAACATCAAATGGCGATACAGTTGAAGTTAATGAAAAAGACTGGGGACTTCGTGAATTAGCATATCCAATTAATTTCCAATCTAATGGTTATTACGTTGTATTAACTGTTGAAGCAGGAAACGATGAGGGTGTTAAAGAATTCAAACGTTTATGTAGAATTGAAACAAACGTATTACGTGAGATGGTTATCACATTATAACCCGTAAGGAGGTTTATTAAATGTCAATCAATCGAGTAGTACTTACTGGAAGATTAACTAAAGATGTTGAATTGAGAGCTACGCCATCTGGTGCAAATGTAACATCTTTTACTGTTGCTGTTGATGGTTATGGAAGAGATCAAAATAATAATCCAATTAACCAAGCAAGCTTTATTAGTTGCGTTGCATGGAACCAAAGCGCTAAATTCCTTTCAACATATTGCAAAAAAGGATCGCTTGTCGCTTTAGGAGGTCGTCTTCAAACAAGAAGTTATGATCGTAAAGACGGCACAAAAGCTTATGTTACTGAAGTGGTTGTTGATAGAATTGAAAACCTATCACCAAGAGATGGAAATAACGACAATTCTGATAATGGTTTTGCAATTAATGATACATCTGACAGTGAAAACAATCAAACATTGTCATATTCAGATGACGATCTACCATTTTAAGAAAGGACAAATATAATGTATAAAAAACAACAAAGAAGAAAAAAAGTTTGTTATTTTACACAACATAATATTAAATACATCGATTACAAAGATGTTGAATTATTAAAGAAATTTGTTTCAGCAAACGGTAAGATTATTCCACGCCGTGTTACAGGAACAAGTGCAAAATATCAAAGATTATTAGCTGTTGCTATTAAAAGAGCTCGCCAAATGGCTTTGCTTCCATATATTGGAGAATAATTATAAATAGCAAACGTATAAAAGATTATATAAGATCGCTTAAAGAGCGGTCTTTTTTCTATATATAGAGAAGTAAAAGAAATAAAAGATATATTATTCTATAATATATAACTATCCTATGGTCTTTATATTCAGTCTATATCGCACTTTCTAACACAACTAATATAAATGCTTGTTTTACATTTAGAAAGAAAAATTATACGATTACAATCAAATTTATGAATTTTGGAAAAGCCGATAAAACGTGTTAAAATAATATTGGAAAAACCAGGAAAGGTGTGTTTTGATATGTTTTATAGGAAAATAGAAAAGCGATAGGGCTTGTATTCAATTGTTGCATCTGTAAGAATCGTTGCAATAAGAGAAGCATCATATTTATCTGTCTTAGTACGACGGAGTGAATGTGAATAAGCAAATCACTTAATCAATAAAGGGTTAAATTCCATAAAGGAATAACCATTGTCATTAAGGAAGATCTTGAGATTATTTCCATAATGACCAGTTGCTCCAAGCCCTATCTTGATTTCTTGGGAACGATCAAGAGACTTGAGCACATCAAGAAAGGTTTTAAAACCTTCTTGAGAATTGTCAAACGAGAAGGAGCCTCGAATGACCTGATTGTTTTCATTCATAATAAAACAATCATGCTTGTACTTAGAAATGTCAATTCCGATAAAGTACATAAAAAATACCTCCAAATATTTGACACATTGTGATTGGCCCACAGGTTTTATTAAGGAAGTCTTACATGAAATGAAACATCAAAGTGTTATCTAACTGATTATCCCT
Source organism: Erysipelotrichaceae bacterium (assembly GCA_022767485.1). Classification (GTDB taxonomy): domain Bacteria; phylum Bacillota_I; class Bacilli_A; order RFN20; family CAG-631; genus CAKPXW01. Next base: position 208 of record JALEMY010000124.1, on the reverse strand, counting down.
TATTAAATAAAACTGTGGTTGGTGTCTTCTAAAAACAGTCAAAGCTGTAAAGATATAAAAACAAATCCACAGTGTCAATTTTATTGTAACACCTGGCCAGGTGTTACAATAAATAGTTCTCAAAGAAGGGAGATTAATAAGTAATCCAATCTCTGATTATTTATTAATATAAGATTTAGATATAAAACGAATGGAACAAGATTCAACA
>JALEMY010000116.1 GCA_022767485.1 Erysipelotrichaceae bacterium | reverse complement strand
TATTTCATTGAAAACTCCTTTCGATTTACTGTTATTATTATAATTTTTCTCACCGTAAATAGGAAATCACCCCTCGAAACGGCATAAAAAAAGAGAGAACATTTATCCTTGTTCTCTCTTAAAAGATTTATATTAAATTGTAGGTGCCATGCGGAAATTAAGGCGAAGTCGACAGTTCAAACCCCTTTTTTTGAAAAAAGTGCTGAAATGCAGCTCCTGAATTCAAATATTCCGCAAAGTGTGCGAACCACAAAATATAGTAGCAAAAAAAGCATAAGACCTACTAAATCCTGTGCTTTTTATGTTTTGTAGTTTTTTCGTACTACAAAGATGGCGTCCCAGACAGGATTTGAACCTGCGGCAGCCCGCTTAGGAGGCGGATCCTCTATCCAGCTGAGGTACTGGGACACTATAAAAATGCAATGAAAACATTGCATAAAAATTTTATCAATATTAGTGATTAATTGCAAGAATTAATGTATTGTTATAACAGCTAATGTAGCATCATCATCGTTTTTTCTAATTTCTATAAGGTGAGAAAATAAGGAGTTAACAATAATACTAGCATTATCATATGTGATATCTTCTAATATGGAATTGATTTTAGAATTTGTGTCATCAATCATTCCATCACTACACATGATAATAACATCGTTTTTTTCTATTTTAAAGGACGATGCAGTAGGGTTTATACTATCTAAAATGCCGATTGGTAAAGAAAAATTATTAATTTCTGTTACTTGATGATCGCGAATAATATATGCATTGAAGGCTCCAAGTTTATAAAATGAGGCAATTTTCTTTTTCCTATCAATCGCTAATAAATCTATCGTTGTATAACTTTCAAAATCATTTTTTAATTGAATAATATCGTTAGTTATATGAAGACTCGATTTGATATCCATATTTGTTTTTAGTAAGGAAAATAATGAATCTAGTGCAAATTTACTTTCCTCATTTGCATCCATTCCATTTCCCATTCCATCAGCAATGGCAAAAAAGAATAGCTTAGATGTATAAAGACTTGAATATGAATCACCATTAGCTTTTATGTCTTCATTTGACTGTTTAATAGCAAAGTCGATAGATAAATTTTCCTTTTCTTTTATGGTCAAAATATAATAAGATGAGGAAAGTGTAGCGTTATGAACTTGTATTATTTCCATATTTGTTTGTAATGCTTCATCGATTAAAGGAAGTAACAATTCGTTAATTTCTTTAACTTTTATGTTTTTAATTGCAACATCAAACTGGTAATAATCATCGCAAGAATGATTGTTTACAAATAAGATATCAAAGTGATAGTCTTTCAATATACTATCAAGTTTTTTATAAAAATGATTAGCTAAAAGAAGTTTATCATTATTAAAACTTATGCAGCATTGTTCCATTACCATAGAAAAGCTATAAAAATCTGCGGCAATTATTTCTTTCATTTTAGATTCTTCTTCTTTTTTATAATTATTAAGTAAATAATGCTTAGTAAACTTGTCTAAAAGAGTAAAATAAGCTTCTTGTTTTAAACAATTATGTTTGATATATCTAATGGAATCCTCATCTAATTCATCATTAATATAATCCTTTATGTAATTTAAAAGTAGATGCTTACCTTTTTTATGACAAATATCTGCTTTGCTACAATTAAAACATAGCTTATCAAAAACTTCCTCTTTTGCTTTAGTTAATATTCTATTTTGTCTAGCATTTTTAAAACTATTGCTCATGTAAGTAAACAAAGACTGAAAGTTTTTAAGTTGATATAGCATTTCTTCTCTATTTTTTATATATTGGTTATAATATTCGTTGGTTTTTAAAACAAATGTTTTTTTCTTAATAAACAATAATATGAAGCAAATAGAAAAAGACATAATACAATAATATACGAGATTATCGTCTTTAAAAATAAAATATAAAACGATAAAGCATGATAAAGATAACAAGGAATTAAAGATGTTTTTATTTGATTTATTGATAGATAAGCAAACAGTCGTTGGCAAAATTATATATACATACTTATACAAAAACTCTATTGAAAAGATATAACCTAAAAGTAAAATAGCGCTATTGAAGCACAAAACAAAAGTCGTCTTGTTTTTTAATGTAAAGATAAGAGAAGTTAAAAGAAGTAAGAATAAAGTGATGTATTTGCCTATAATAGTTGGTAAAATCACATAAAACTGTGAAAGATAAACCAAAATTAACGAAACGATAATAATAGGACTATATTCATCATTATAGACATGTAAATAAAATGAATAGTTTTTTAATAAAAAAGCAAATAAAAGACAAATAATACATGATTTTAAAAGGACAATTGTCGCTTTGATTAAATGAAAGTCATCATTGCTAATAGCGTAAATAATATATGAAATAACTATCGCTATAATTGCTGAAACAATATAATTGATTATTAGTTTTTTGTTGAATAAAAGTAATAAGTGATACAAGAGAAAATAAGCGCATAATCCTATGAGCAAATAAACGATAGATAAGTAACTTTGATATATATAAAACGAATAAATAGAGCCAATTAATAATCCGATAAGCGAAACGATAAAAGATTGTATACCATTAAACATAAAAAAAGCTAAAAGAGGGATAGTTAAAACAATATTAATTTGATCTTGCCTATAAAAAATTGCTAAAAAGGAAAGGAAAAATACTAAAAAATACTTAATGATTTTTTTCATGAATATAAATCACCTCATAAAAAAAATAGCATCTTATCGATGCATATTTTGTATAATTTGGTCGAATTTAGAACACTATTTGGAATAATAAATAAAATAAATAAAAAATACCTGCAAGACAAATAAGTGTAATAAGCACAAAAATGATGTTCCACTTACTTTTATGACACTTTACTTTCTTTTGATTTAAGATTCTTTTCATGCTTTTTGATTCTTGCCTTTCTTTTTTTCATCTTTATTATATCAAATTTTGCTCTTATTGATAGTTTTTTTCTTTTAATATAAAGATTAATTTTGCTATATAAATATTGATAGTATGATAAAAATGAATTTCTTAGAAAGAAAAAATAGATAGCAATTCCTAAAAAAATAAATAAAGGAATAAAGATATTTAAATTAGCGTTTGCAATTTTTAACATTATATAAAAGAAAAAAAGAGTCATAGTTCCCATGAAAATAATTTCTAATATCAATCGAGAAAACTTGCCTTTTTTCCTATATAAAAGCAAATTGAATAAATCATATAAAATCATGAATAAAACGCCAAAAGAAAGCGATGCTAATACGACTTCAAATTGTACATTTAGATTCATTATTTAAAGATTTTTTTAAAAATGCTTTCTTTTTGCTTGTTTAACTCATTTTTGGTGTTTACATATGAGATAGAATCAATATTTCCTTTAATTACTAATTCTTGCTTTTCAGTATCCATTTTTCCAATAGATAAATCTTTTCCTAGTATTTTTAATACTCCATAAGGTGTATCAACTAAAAATTCGTTAGTATTGAAACTAATGACCTTTTTAGCATTGTTCATCTCAAGATTGTTCCTATCACTTAATTTTAATGTTTGTCCCATTATTGTCATAAAAAAAACCTCCTAAATAATCTTATGATTCTTCAGGAGATTTTATTTCTTTTTCATCGATTATTTTATAAAGATTAGTCACTTCATTTTTTTTAATTTTATCATCTATTGATAAAACTTCAATGGTGATTTCCTTGTTTGAAAGGTTTAATTTAATATGATCACCTATCTTAACTTCACTAGAAGGTTTTGTTTTTTTATTGTTGATTGAAACTTGCCCAAAGGAAATAATATCTTTACTAACTGTTCTTCTTTTAAATATTCGACATACTTTTAAATATTTATCTAGACGCACAATAATCACCCAAGACAATTATACAAAAATAATGATTAACTATCTAGTTGTTTACAAATAAATTTTTTAAATTGTAACATAATATCTAAATCTTTTTGTTCAAAGTGGTGTTCGTTTTCTATGGCAATAAATAAACCATGTATAATTTTTTTATTATGAAGTGATGTTATATATATTTGTCTATCTTCAATATAATCGGAGACTAAAGATATGTCTTTATATTTATTAAAAAATGTTTCATGAGATTTTTCATATATTTCTCTTAATATTTCTTTATCTAAATAGTTTTCTGATAATTTACCATAGCCAACAATGATTTTATCTTGATCGACAAAAAGAATTGTCGCCCCATTTTGTTCATTAATAACTTTAGCAATATTAAATAAATCTTCTTCTAAACCAAGAAGTGTGGAAAATCTTTTAAAGATAATTTTATTATCTTCAACATATATTTCAACAACATCACCCATATTTAATTTTAGATTTCTTCTTATCTCTTTTGGGATTACTATTCTACCTAATTCATCAATTTTGCGAACCATTCCTGTTTTCAAAAGAATACACCTCAACTATATTATTGGTTTATTTTTTTTAAAATAAACACAAAACCAGCACATGATTTTAATAAAACTAATTCTTGCATATTTTTATACTTTAAAGTATAATACTAATGCTATGGGCTTAAAAATAGCAATACACACACAGTTAGACAGCTTAGTTGAATAAAAAGATAAACTGTGGAGGAAAAAAACTAGGAGGAAAATTAAAATGTCAGAAGAAAAAGTTGTTGTAGAACAACAAGTTACTGAAGAAGTAACACCAGAAGTAAGTGTAGTTGAAGAAGGAACTTCAATTATCACGATTAAAAAATTATTAGAAGCAGGTTCACAATTTGGTCATCAAACTAAAAGATGGAATCCTAAAATGGCTCCATACATTTATGCTCCAAGAAATGGTATCTACATCATTGATTTACAAAAAACAGTTACTTTAGTTGAAGAAGCATACCAAGCATTAAAAGCAATCACTGAAAAAGGTGGAAAAACATTATTTGTTGGAACTAAAAAACAAATTAAGGATATCATTGTTGAAGAAGCTACTCGTTCAGGTTCTTTCTATGTAACTCAAAGATGGTTAGGTGGAACTTTAACTAACTTCAAGACAATTTCAAAAAGAACTAGAAGACTTCAACAAATTGAAGCAATGATCGAAGATGGAACACTTGAAACATATCCAAAGAAAGATCAATTAGCAATTAAAAAGGAACAAGAAAGACTTGTAAAATTCTTTGATGGAATCAAAGAAATGAGAAAATTACCTCAAGCAGTATTTGTAATTGATCCTCGCATCGAACACAATGCAGTTGCAGAAGCTAGAAAATTAAATATTCCAGTTTTTGCTATTGTTGATACAAATAGCGATCCTGATGTATGTGATTATGTAATTCCTGCAAACGATGATGCAGTTCGTTCAGTAAAACTTATTACAGCAGTTATGGCTGATGCTATTTGTGAAGCAAAAGGCGTTGCTTTAGAAGTTGCATACACTAAAGATGAAGGCGAAGAAGTTTCTATGAATGATGTTATCAAATCTGCAGATAAAGCAGCAGAAGCTAGAAGACAAGCAAAAATGCAAAAAGAACGCGAAGAAAGACAAAATCAACAAAAGAATTTCAAAAGAAACGATAGAAAACCAAGAACTGTAAAAGAAGACAAAAAGGTTGAAGAAGTAGAAGAAACTGCAGAGGCAGAAGCTCCAGTTGAAAAAACAGAAGAATAATTGAAAGGATATAACTACTAATGGCTAATATTAAATTGATTCCAATTTTAAGAGATAGAACAGGTGCTGGAATGATGGATTGCAAAAAAGCACTTGATGCATGTAATGATGATGTTGAAAAAGCATGTGATTGGTTAAGAGAAAATGGTATTGCAAAAGCAGCAAAAAAATCTGGAAGAATCGCTGCAGAAGGATTATCATTTGTTGCTGTTAATGGTAATGATGCTGCAATTGTTGAATTAAATTGTGAAACAGACTTTGTATGTGCAAACGTTGAATTTAAAGATTTATTAAAGAAAATTGCAAACGCAGTAGTATTAGCAAAGCCATCTACTTTAGATGATGCAAATGCTTTATCACTTGATGGTAGCCAAACAATTGCAGATGCTGTTGTTGCTGCAACTGCTAAAATTGGTGAAAAGATTTCATTTAGAAGATTTGCTATCGTTAGCAAAAACGATGATGAGTTATTTGGAACATATCTTCACGCTGGTGGAAAAAAAGGTTCTATCGTAGTTGTTAAAGGTGGTAATGAAGAAGTTGCTTCAAATATTGCTATGCAACTTGTTGCTACTGTTCCAACATATGTTAGAAAAAGTGATGTTCCAGCTGAATATGTAGAAAAAGAATTAAAGATTAGAATTGAAGCTGCAGTTGCTCAAGGAAGACCTTTAAATGAAAAAGCATATGCTGGTTTAAGAAATAAGATTGCTGAAGAAGTATCATTAGAATCACAAGAATTTATTCTTGAAGATAAAGTTACAGTTGGCGCTTATTTAGCACGTGTACATGCTGAAGTTGTAAGTATGACTTACTACATTGTTGGCGAAGGAATCGAAAAAAGACAAGAAGATTTTGCTGCTGAAGTAATGTCACAAATTAAGTAATTTTAAGAGTGCTTTTTATCAAGCACTCTTTTTAAAAAAGGAGTGGTAAAATGTATAAAAGGGTTTTATTGAAATTAAGTGGTGAAGCATTATCAAACGGTATCGATAATCCATTTTGTGATGAGCATTTAAACCCTATTGCTGAAGAAATTGCTCAAGCGATTAAATGCAATGTTCAAATTGGCATTGTTGTTGGTGGTGGAAATATTTATCGCGGTAAAATGGGCGAATTACTTGGTATGAACCGTTATGAGGGTGATTACATGGGAATGCTTGCAACCATCATGAACTCTCTTGCAATAAAAAATGCTTTGCACAAAAATCACGTTTCTAGTGTCGTTTTATCATCTTTTGAAATAAAAGGAATAGTTGAACAGTTTAGTAAGGAAAAAGCAGTAGAAGCTTTTAATAATAACAAGGTGGTTATTTTTGGCGGAGGGACAGGACATCCATATTTTTCAACAGATACATGCTCTGCTTTAAGGGCCATTGAAACGGATTGTGATATTATTTTAGCTGCTAAAAATGGTGTTGATGGGGTTTATTCATCAGATCCTAGAAAAGATGCACTAGCAAAAAAATTCGATAATATTTCATATCAGGAAATTATTGAAAAAAATCTGCAAGTTATGGACTTAACTGCTATTAGTTTATGTAAAGAAAATCATATACCTCTTCATGTTTTTAATATGAATAAGAAAGGAAATATCTTAAAAGCATGTAAAGGTGATATTTTAGGAACAATTGTTCAATAATAAAGGAGAAAAAAATGGAAGATAATATTGTTTTAATGGATTGTGAAGAAAGAATGGAAAAATCTATTTCTTCATTTGCTGAATCACTTATGAAAGTGAAGACTGGAAGAGCAAGTGCTGGTCTAGTACGCGATGTTGAAATTGACTATTGGGGGACACCAACTCCACTTTATCAAGTTTCAAACATCTCAACACCAGATGCAACACAAATTGTAATTAAGCCTTACGATAAAAATCAATTAAAAGAGATTGAAAAATCGATTATTAATGCTGACTTAGGATTTACACCAATTAATGATGGTACTGTAATTCGTTGTAATATTCCTCAGCTTACTGGAGAAACAAGAGCTAAACTTGTTAAAGAATGTTACAAGATGGCAGAAAATGCTAAAGTTGCTGTTAGAAACATTAGAAGAGATGCTATTGCAGAATTAAAAAAGGATAAATCAATTCCTGAAGATACAGAAAGAGCATTGGAAGATGATGTTCAAAAATTAACTGATAATGCTACTAAAAAGATCGATCAATTAGTAAAAGCTAAAGAGAGTGAATTAACTACTATATGATGTTGTTAAAATGATACTTAAGTATCATTTTTCTTTTCTTTTAAAAGATTTAGTAAAAAGATAAGTATCGATTGATAAATGAGACTATTTTTGGTAAAATTATTTATAACATATCTTTAGATATGAATTATTAAAAGGAGTGATAATGTGGCTAATGTTTCAAATGAACAAATAAAAATTCCAAGACATTTGGCTATAATACTAGATGGAAATGGAAGATGGGCATTAAGTCAAGGACAAGCACGTACTTTTGGCCATAAAATTGGTGCTAATACTATGAAAGAGATGGTCAATTATGCTTTTTCATTAGGAATTGAAGTAATATCACTTTATTGCTTTTCAACTGAAAATTGGAAAAGAAGTAAAGAAGAAATAGATTATTTATTTACATTACCAATCGAATATTTTAATAAATATATGGATAAATTAATTGAAGATGACATAAGAGTTATTATATCAGGTGATATATCATCTTTACCTAAACAAACGATTTTAGCGTGTGATAGTGCCGTTTTAAAAACCAAAGATTGCAAATCACACGTATTAAACATTTGTTTAAATTATGGAGGACATGATGAAATCATTCGTGCTGTAAAACAAATTGCTTACGAAGTTAAAAATGATAAGGTTGATGTTAAAGATATTAATGAAGAGATGTTTTCTTCATATTTATATACAAAAGATCTTCCTATGGTTGATTTACTTATTCGTACAAGTAACGAAAAAAGAATTTCAAACTTCATGTTATGGCAAATATCTTATGCCGAAATATATTTTTGTAAGACATTATGGCCAGCATTTACTAAAAGCGATTTAGATAAAGCATTAAAGGATTTTAGTAAAAGGAAAAGAAGATTTGGAGGCATATAGTATGAAAAAAAGGATACTTACAGGTATAATTCTTACTATTTTACTTGCTCCTATTATTTATTTTGGAAGTTATTTAATGGCTGCTTTTATTTTTTTATTAATGATACTTGGTGTCTATGAATTATTGCATGCAAATAATAATAATATTCCAAAATATATATATTTTATATGTTGTGTTTTTGCATATTTGTTGATTTTTGATTTGCCATTATTTAATGAATATGCTTTTTTGTTTGAAAATGGAGGATTAAAATTGTTTTTGATTAATCCTTTATGGCTGGTTTTATTTATTATTATATTATTAGCAACAAGTGTTTTTGATAAAAGATTTTCCATAATTGACAGCGTATATTGTATATCTTTAGTATTGTATTTATCTTTAGGATTAAAAGGAATGTTATTTTTAAGAACTTTTAATACAACAAAGTTTTTTCCTGTGGAAAATGATGGCTTGATTTTAATTTTATATGTTTTATTGATAACATGCATGACTGATATTTTTGCTTATTTTACTGGTATGCTATGTTATAAAGTACTTGGCAAAGAAAAAGTACATAAATTAAATGAAAGAATTTCTCCTAAGAAAACAATTGAAGGAACAATTGGTGGAACATTGATTGGAACTATAGCAGGATTTATATTTGCTATCTTATTATTTAAAAATACAAATCTTCCACAATATAATGCAATAATATATTTGCCAATAAGCTTAGTTTTGTCTCTTTTTGGTCAAATTGGAGACTTAATTTTATCAGCTGTAAAAAGGTATTTTAATATCAAAGATTATTCTAATTTATTGCCAGGTCATGGTGGAGTATTAGATAGATGTGATAGTTTTTTAATTAATTCTATGTTATGTTCTTGTATTATTATGATTATAATGTTTATGTAGGTGCAAAATATGAAAAAAATAGCTATTTTAGGAGCAAGTGGCTCAATTGGACAAAACACTATTGAAGTGATAAGAAGGCATCCTAATGAATTTGTTTTAGTGTCATTTAGTGTCTATAAGCAAATTGAGTTAATTGAGCCATTATTAAATGAATTTAAAAATGTTAATGTTGTCGGAGTAAAATCACTTGAGGAAATAAAAGATCTTATCAATAAATATCCTAATGTCTCTTTTTATGAAAAAGATTTAGGATTGAATAAGGTTGCTACATCATCTTGCGATATACTCGTTAATGCATTGGTGGGCTTTGTAGGATTAAAACCAACTTTAGATGCCATAGATGCTAAAAAGACTATAGCTTTAGCTAATAAAGAAACGTTAGTTGTTGCAGGTGAATTAATAAAAAGAAAAGCTATAGAAAACAATGTAGATATTATTCCAATCGACTCAGAACATTCTGCAATATATCAGTGCTTAGAAAAAAATTCTAAGGTTAATAAAATAATATTAACTGCTTCTGGGGGACCATTTTTTAAAAAAAGTTTGGATGAGATAAAAAATGTTAGTAAAGAGGAAGCTTTAAATCATCCAACATGGAAAATGGGAAGGAAAATAAGCATTGATTCAGCAACGATGTTTAACAAGGCTTTTGAAATTATCGAAGCATATCATTTATTTAATGTTGCTGAAAACCAAATACAAGTGCTAATTCATCCGCAAAGTATAGTTCATTCAATGGTTGAATTTGTCGATGGCTCAATTAAAGCTCAACTTGCAGTTTCTGATATGAAAATTCCAATTTCATATGCTTTAACAAATGGTAGAAGATTAGAAAACACGTCTGACTTTTTATCTTTAAGCAGTGTTGGAAAACTTGAATTTTACGAAGCTGATTTAAACCGCTTTGTTCCATTAAAACTAGCCTATCAAGCACTGATAAATAAGGGTACATACCCATGTGTTTTAAATGCTGCTAATGAAGTAGCTGTCGAGTTGTTTTTAAATGATAAAATAAAATTTTATCAAATTGTTGATGTTGTAATTAAAACATTATCTGCTCATGAAAATGAAAAAGGCGTATTAACTTATGAAAAAATAGTTAAAGCCGATGCATGGGCTAGAAATTTTGCAAGGAGGATTTATTAATGATAGTATTTGCTTTTTCATTATCAAACATTGGTACGATTATTTTGTTTGCATTAATGATATGTTTTTTAATCGCTTGGCATGAATTAGGACATTTATTTGTTGCTAAAAAATGCAATGTTTATTGCTATGAATATTCTATTGGCTTTGGACCAGCACTTTATCAAAATAAGAAGCATGAAACTCATTTTTGCTTGCGTGCTATTCCTTTTGGAGGATACGTTAAAATGGCAGGTGAGGAAGGCGTTGAAGAGGGAAACGAATTGAAAGATAATAGTGGGAATCCTATTCCTTCAAATCGTATTTTAGCTAATCAATCTTGTGGTAAAAGAGCCTTAGTTTTAGCTGCAGGAGGTATAATGAATGTCATATTTGCCCTTGTTTGCTTTTATGTTGTGTTAGTTGCTAATAATGGTTTTGCCATCGCTTTAAGAACAAATGAAGTTAGCGTTGTTGAAACTGTTGATGATGCAGGAAATCATTCTATCTTATATGATCAAGGCATGGAAAGTGGAGATAAAATCATCACTATTAAAACACGCTTAAATGAACAAGGTGCTAGCGATGATGAAGTCACATATGAAATTGATAAATATGAAGAAATCGTTAAGGCGTTAGATAGTAAAAAACCAACAAAAGATGGCGGTGTACAAACAATTACAATAACATTTGAGGATGTATCAGATAACAATCAAATAAAAGAAGTTACAGTTTCTCGTCAAATGAGTACAGTAATTGATGAAAATGGACAAAGTTCTCTAGTTTTATCAAAAATCGGCTTATCACAAGCTTATAAAGTTTATCAATATAATGCTTTAACAAGTTTATATGGAACATTCCATTTTATGGGATATTACACTGTGGAAATATGTCGCGCATTTGGAAAAATGTTTGTTGGTGATTTTTCTGGTTTATCAGGCCTTGTTGGCATTTATGGAACGATTGATAGTGTTGCAACTGATACTAGCGTTTCTTTTCTAACACGTCTTATCAATGTTATTTATGTTTCAGGAGCTCTTTCGTTTTCTCTTGGATTTTTCAATTTAATTCCTTTCCCTGCTCTTGATGGAGGAAGATTGGTATTTGTAGCACTTGAAGCTATTAGAAAGAAAAAAATCAATCCTGAACTTGAAGGAAAAATTCATACAATCGGTTTGTTTATTTTAATGGCATTAATGATTATTGTTAATATTCGAGATATTTTCAATTTATTTTAATCTTTACGATTAGTGAAAGTTTGGTGATAAGATGAATGAGAAACTATTAAACATCTTAACTAAGATTAATTTAAGAAAGGCATATTTTGCCTATTTTGAAAATGCATCATTTTCGTCTTTATCATATAATCCACAAAAAAAGAGATATAACATTGTTATATCATCTTTGCAACCTCTTTTAGCCCCTGTTTATGTTGAAACATTAAATGCTTTTACGAAGTATTTATCTTCTCAAGACAATGAGGTAACTGTCAGTTTATCAATAAAATTAGAAAAGGAAAATTTTGATAATAAAATTGTTAAAGATTATATTACTTTATATATAGATAGCAAGGTTAAAAATCCAGAAGAGTATAGTTTTTTAAAAGAACAATCTATGGCTATTAAGAATAATGTTGTAAAGATTACTTATTCTAGTGCTTTGCTTGAAGACTTTTTTAATAGTTTAAAAGGTAAATTAGAATTGTTTCTTCATGCTGCTGGTTTTACATATTTATCGCTTGAATTTATTTATATTGAGCCTGAGGAAGTAACTTTTGATTATGAAAAAGATAAGGAAGCATATGAAAACTTATTATCAAAGTTTACTGAAATGAAAAAACAAGAAGCAGAAGCTAAGCAAAAAGATGATAGTATGCGTCGTTATAACATTAGACCTTCATTTAAAAATAAAACGTTTACTAAAGTTGAATTAGATCAAATACCAAAAGATATTGTCGATATAGAAGCGGAAGTTAAAGTATTCGATATTATTGCTGAAGGGAAATCAAATAAGAGATTTAAAATCAATTTTACAAATTATAAAACATCTTATACAGGTCATATTTGGGTTAGTAAAACTAATAGTAAAGAAGCTATATTATCTCTTTTAAATAAATGGATTATCATTAGAGGAACATTATCTTATAATCAATTTGATAAAGAGGATTCCTTAGAAATATATAATTTTGATGTTTTGGATAAAACAGATCCAGTTAGAAAAGATGAAGAAGAAATAAAACGTGTAGAATTGCATGCTCATACTAATATGTCGGCAATGGATGGTATATGTGATGTTAGTGATTTGATAACTACAGCTTGCTCTTTTAACCATAAAGCTATTGCGATTACAGATCATGTAGCTGTTCAGTCTTTTCCTGATGCTCAAAGAACGCAAGCAAAATTAAAAGCAAAAGGAAAAGATATTAAAATTATTTATGGTATCGAATTAAATGTCGCTCCAAGAGCTTTGACTACAATTACAAATCCATCTTCAATTTTATTAAAAGATGCAACATATGTTTTCTTTGATTTAGAAACGACAGGACTTTCTTGTGTTCATGATAAAATTATTGAATTTGGTGCTGTTAAAGTTAAAAATGGTGAAGAAATTGATAGAGTGGATATTTTAATAAAGCCAGATAGGCCTCTTTCAAAATTTACGACAAATCTTACAGGCATTAGTAATGAAATGCTTAGCGATAAACCATCAATTGAACAAGTTTTACCACAAATATTAGCTTTTATTAAAGATAGTGTATTAATAGCGCACAACGCATCTTTTGATATCGGATTTTTAAAGCAAGCAATTAAAGGGAAATTATCAAATCCTACTATTGATACTTTGCCACTTTGTCGTTATTTATTCCAAAATGAAAAAAGATATACTTTAGGAAGTTTATGTAGAAGTAAAGGTATTGATTACGATGAGGAAAGCGCACATAGAGGAGACTATGATGCTGAGGTTTTAAAAGACTTATATCTTGATGCAATATTGCCACAACTACTTGCAATAAAAAATGATATAACTCATGAATATTTATCCACTTTCCAATCGCATGAAGTAACACGTAAAATGCATCCATACCATGTGAATTTACTAGTAAAAAATATGGTGGGCATGAAAAATCTGTTTAAAATTTTAAGTATTGCTAATACAGATTACTTTACAGCACAAGCATTGGTTCCACCACATATTATTAATGAGCACAAAGAAGGATTATTAATTGGTTCATCATGTGCCCGTGGAGAAATTTTTGAACTTGCCTCAACAAAAAGTGAAGAGGAAGTTATCGAAGCGATGAAGTGGTATGATTACATTGAAATTCAACCATTAGATCAATATCAAATACTAGTTGATACTGAAAAAGTTGAATCTATGGATAAGGTAAAAGAAATATTGTTATTTATGATAAGATGTGCTAATAAAGCTAACAAGATTATTTGTGCGACAGGCGATTTGCATTATATCAATGAAGAACAAGCGATTGCACGTGATGTGTTTATTTCAACACCAGCAATTGGTGGAGGTTATCATCCATTATTTGACTATAAAAATCGTATTGAAAAATATCCAATACAAGAATTTAAAACTACAAGACAAATGCTCGATGCATTTTCATGGCTTGGTGAGGAAAAAGCTTTTGAATATGTTGTTACGAATACTAATTTAATCGCAGATCAAATCGAATATTGCTATCCTATAAAGGATAGATTATATCCACCATCAATTCCAGATTCAGATGACCAATTAAGAAATAAATGTTATGAAAATGCTCATAAAATGTATGGTGATGTTTTACCAGAAATTGTTGAAAAAAGACTTGAAAGAGAACTAAATTGTATCATTGGCAATGGATATTCAATCATGTATGTAATTGCTGCAAAGTGTGTTGAGCACTCAGCATCTGAAGGGTTTTTAGTTGGTTCTCGTGGTTCAGTTGGTTCGTCTTTTGCAGCAACTTGTGCAAATATTACTGAAGTTAATCCTTTAAAGCCACATTATCGCTGTCCTTCTTGTCGTTATAGTGATTTTGATATTGATGAAACTATTTACCGTTCAGGATTTGATTTACCAGATAAGCCATGTCCTATATGTGGTAAGCCATTAATTGGCGATGGACATAATATACCATTTGAAACTTTCTTAGGCTTCAATGGTGATAAAGTTCCTGATATCGATTTAAATTTTTCTGCATTAAATCAAGCTGATTCTCATTTATTTATTCGTGAAATGTTTGGTAAAGATCACGTTTTTCGTGCAGGTACTATAGCTTGTGCGGCAAGTAAAACAGCATTTGGATATGCAAAAAAATATTATGAAAATAAAGGCATAGAAATTCGTAATGCTGAAGCTGCACGTATTGCTCTTATGTGTGAAGGCGTTAAAAGAACAACAGGACAACATCCTGGTGGATTAATTGTAATTCCAAGCGATATGGACGTTTATGATTTTACACCTGTAGGGCATCCAGCCGATGATATCGATTCTGAATGGCTAACAACTCATTTTGCATTTGAAGCTATTCACGATAACGTTTTGAAACTTGATATGTTAGGACATGTTGACCCAACAGTAATTAGAATGTTGCAAAACTTAACAGGAATCAATCCTAAAGATGTTCCATTAAATGACCCAAAAGTTATCGCACAATTTAATGGTGAAGATTTAAGAGGAAATCAAAAACTAACGGCAGCTGGTCTTCCAGAGTTTGGTACACAAGTGGCTAGAAAGATGCTTATTGATACCAAACCTACATCGTTTGCTGATTTGACTAAAATTTCAGGATTATCACATGGTACAGACGTATTTTTTGGTAACATACGTGATTTGATTTTAGATAAAAAATGTACGATAAAGGATTGTATAGGTTGTCGTGATGATATTATGTTAATGCTTATGTCTTATAATGTTGAACCTTTAAAATCCTTTAAAATAATGGAAGCTGTAAGAAAAGGCAAAGGATTAAGTGAAGATGACATTAAGATGTTAAAAGAACATGATGTCCCAGATTGGTTTATACAAGCATGTTTAAAAATCAAATATCTATTTCCTAAAGCACACGCGGTTGCTTATTGCTTAATGGCAGTAAGAATTGCTTGGTTTAAATATTATTATCCTTTAGAATACTATGCGACATATTTCACATGGCGTTCTGATGCTTATGATATCGAAGCCATGGTCAAAGGGTCAAAGGAAATTGAAAAGAAATTTGATGATTTAAATAGAAAAATAGCAAACAACGAGAAATTGTCTGTAAAAGAAAATGGCTTATATACCTTTTATGAAATAGCAATTGAAATGTATCAAAGAGGAATAAGTTTTTCTAATATTAACTTAGATAAATCATTGGATATTGAGTTTGTTGTTGATAAGGAAAACAATCAAATTATTCCACCATTTAAAGTTTGTGATGGAATAGGTGAAAACGCAGCTTCATCAGTTATTGAAGCTCGTGTAAACGGTAATTTTTTATCAATAGATGATTTGCGTAAAAGAACAAAATTAAATGATACAAATATTAAGCTACTAAGTAGACTTGGCGTTTTAGATAATTTGCAAAAGACGCAACAATTAACATTATTTTAAGGATATATAGTATGGAAATATTAGCTCTTATTTTGTGTAATCAAGATGATTCATTTGAAGGATCATATGTTCGTAAAGACAGTCGGATATTATATCCTTTAATTGATAAACCACTATTTTTATATGTTCATGACGCATTAATTAATGCTAAAGTAACACAGTATACATATGTTATGAAAAAGTCTTCTTCAAAAAAGATTTTAGAAACATTAGAAAATAAAAATATTATTTTTGAAGATGAAATTATAAAATTAAATGAACAGATAAAAAATTATGATATAATAGTTTTGATTGATGGAGATCGTCCATTGATTCAAAGCAAAACAATTTGTCAATTGATAGATATACATCAAAAAAATAACAACGATGTTACTTATCAAGATGGAATTTACCTTGTATTTAAAGATGTATTTTTAAGATGGATCAATAATGCATCGTTTGATTTTAATAAAATTGATGCATTGTTTATAAAAGATGATTATCGAGTGCAAAATTGTAATATTTCATTAGATGATAGTTTAAAAATAAAGACTCGTAAAGATTTATTGTTGGCTAATCAAAGAATGAAAGATAGAATTATTAATAGGCATCTTGATAATGGAGTAGTAATCTTATCAGCAAATACGACATTTATTTCAAATGATGCGGTAATTGGCAATGATACGATTATTTATCCAAACACTTTTATATATGGTAAAAGTATGGTAGGTGTTGGCTGTGAACTAGGACCAAATGCTTTTATTGTAGATAGTTTTATCGACAATTTTATTAAGGTTGAAAATTGTATGATTAAAAATAAAACCATAAAAAAATAAAATAAAGGGGAAAGAAAATGTTAGATCGATTAAAATTAGTTAGCCTTACAGCGAATGAGGACTTAACAAAGAAGATTTCTGAAATTTTAAACATTGATATTACACCGACAAAAGTTACTCATTTTGCAGATGGAGAAGTGCTTTTTGAAGGAAAAGAATCATTTAGAGGTAATAATGTTTACATCATTCAATCGACATGTGCACCAGTGACAGAAAGATTAATGGAAGTATTAATATGTTGTGATGCACTAAAAAGAGCATCAGCTAGGACAATTACTTGTATCATGCCATATTTTGGCTATGCAAGACAAGATCGAAAAGCTAAGGCTCGTCAGCCAATTTCTGCTAAATTAGTGGCTGATTTATTAACTACTGCTGGTTGTCAAAGAATTGTGTGTACAGATTTACATGCATCGCAAATTCAAGGCTTTTTTAACATTCCTGTAGATGATGTTTCGGCTTTACCAATTTTTTATCGATATTTCAAAGATTTAGATTTAAAAGATATAGTATGTGTTTCTCCAGATCATGGTGGTGTTGTTAGAACATCAAAGCTTGCAGAAAAATTAAATGCACCAATCGCTATTATTGATAAAAGAAGACCAAGACCAAATGAAGCGGAAATTTTTGCTATTGTTGGCGATGTTAAAGATAAAGATTGTATCATTGTTGATGACATTGTTGATACAGCAGGGACATTATGTTTAGCTGCAGAAAAATTAAAGCAACTTGGAGCAAGACATGTTTATGCTGCAATCTCCCATGGGGTTTTATCTACTCCAGCGGTTGAAAGAATAAACAATTCATCTTTAGAAAAACTTGTTATTACCGATACAATTCCTTTGCCAAAAGAAAAACATTCAGACAAGATTGAAGTTTTATCGATGGCTGAATTATTTTCTAGAATCATAGTGGCTTTAGAAGAGGGGAAATCATTATCTTCGGTTCATAAGGCTTTTGCTAATGAGCATTACTCAAATTAAGTACATTTATTGTACTTTTTTTCTTAGTAGTTTAAATTTTTATCATCAAATGATAAAATATATAATAAATAATAAAAGGAGGGAACAATAACAATGATACAACAATTATTATCAAAACTTAAAGAGGCATTAATTTCAATTTTGCCAATTACATTTATTGTTTTATTGTTAAATTTCACTCCTCTCGTATCTATAAGTAAGACAGAATTGATAATTTTTGTTGTTTCTGCAATTTTTTTAATTGTAGGTATTAGTTTATTTAATGTTGGTGCTGATTTAGCAATGACTCCAATGGGAGAGCAAGTCGGAACAGGACTTACAAAATCAAAAAGTTTATCATTGCTATTGATAATAAGCTTTATATTAGGTTTTTTAATCACTATTGCTGAGCCGGATTTATCTGTTTTAGCATCACAAGTTAAAGAGGCAATTAATTCAACACTACTAATTATTTTAGTTGGTGTAGGCGTCGCATTATTTTTATTAATCGGTATTTTAAAAATAGTTTTTAATAAGTCATTATCGACAATTTTAATGCTTTTTTATATGCTATTATTCGCTATAGTATCTTTAATGTTTTTGCAATCAAATGATGGCTTTTTAGCAGTAGCTTTCGATTCTGGAGGCGTGACAACAGGCCCAATAACAGTACCATTTATTATGGCTCTTGGAGTAGGGATTGCCTCAACTATTGGAGGAAAGCATTCTAAGGAAAATAGCTTTGGTTTGATAGCTTTATGTTCAATAGGTCCTATTTTGATGGTATCTTTTCTTGGTATATTTGCAAGTGGCGATATATCTTATGAAATACCTGAAAGTTATTTAATGGGAAGTAATCTGTTTAAATATTTTACACTTGCACTACGTGGGGTTGTAAAAGATGTTTCTTTAGCTTTAGGTTTAGTAGTTTTCTTCTTTTTTATCATTCAATTTATCTTTTTAAAACTTCCAAAAACAAAGTTAATTCAAATATTTTTTGGTATTATTTATACTTATATTGGTTTGGTAGTTTTCTTGACTGCTGTCAATGTTGGTTTTATGCCTATTGGTTATAAGATAGGACAACAACTTGCAACTTATAATCCGATAGTATTATCAATTTTTAGTTTTATATTAGGATTTGTTGTAGTTTTAGCTGAACCGGCAATTCATGTTTTAAATAATCAAGTTGAAGAGATTACTTCAGGAACAGTTAGCAAAACATCGATGCTTTTAGCATTAACTTTCGGTGTGGGTTTATCTTTGTTTTTATCGATTATTCGAATCATTTTTGATTTTTCAATTTTGTATTATATAATTCCTGGATATTTTATTTCTCTTGCTTTGTCTTTTTTTGTTCCAAAAATATATACTGCAATCGCCTTTGATTCAGGTGGTGTGGCTAGTGGGCCATTAACATCTAGTTTTATTTTACCATTTGCTGTTGGGGCATGTTTTATCTTGCAAGGAAAAGAGAAAATATTGTTTGATGCTTTTGGTGTAGTAGCACTTGTTGCAATGACTCCTTTAATCACTATTCAACTTCTTGGCTTTAAAGCAATTGTGTTGCAAAAAATGCGTGAAAGAATTGCGATGAAGAAAATACTTGATGAAGATGATGATCAAATCATCAAATTTATGTAGGAGGTATATATGGCAAAATATAAAAAAGAAAAAAGTAAAACTCCAGCTATAAAAAAAATAAAACTTCTAATAAGTGTTGTTAATAAAAGTAAGGCTTTGTTTTATATTGATTTACTAGAACAATTTGAAATTAATGTGCAACTAGTTGCTAATGGAAAAGGAACAGCAAACCATGAAATGCTCCAGTATTTAGGACTTGCTAATACCGATAAGGCAGTTATATTTTCATTTGTAAGAGAAGAAAAAGTTAAAGAAGTATTAACAACATTACAAGAAAAATTTGAAAAGGTGAAAAATGGAAAAGGAATAGCTTTTACAATTCCACTTTCAAGTATTATTGGTGTTTTCTCATATCAGCTGCTTGGAAATATCACTAGATGAAAAAGGAGAGATAATCATGAATGAATACGAACTAATTATGTGCATTGTAAATAATGGCTTTTCAGATGAAGTTATGGACGTGGCTAAGCAATTAGGAGCTACAGGTGGAACTATTATTCATGCTCGAGGGACAACATCAAAAGAAGCGGAGAAAATATTTAATATTACCATTGAACCTGAAAAAGAAATCGTTATGATCATAGTTGATAAAAATATTAAAGATAAAATACTTAAAGGTTTATATGATAATTGTGGAAATAAAAGTAAGGCCCAAGGAATCGCTTTTTCACTACCGATTGATGATGTTGTTAAAACTACTAACTAATTATAAAGATGGTTTATTAAATTTTAATTGACTTTAGTCAATAAAATGTAGTATTATTACTTATGGTCTATCCGACCAATAGTAGCCCCGGTATAGTTACTATAAAAAAGGAGAAAAAATTATGCAAAGACAAACAACAATAGTTAAACCACAAGATATTACTCGTAAGTGGTATGTTGTAGATGCAACAAACATTCCTTTAGGAAGACTTGCATCAAAAGTTTCAATGATTTTAACAGGAAAATCAAAACCAACTTATCAACCAAACATTGATACTGGTGATCACGTAATCATCGTTAACGCTTCAAAAGTTTTATTAACAGGCGACAAAATCAATAACAAGAAATATTACAATGTTTCTGGTTATCTTGGTGGTCTTAGAACTCGTAGCGCAAGAGTTATGAAAGAAAGTTACCCAGTTGAAATGGTTGAAAGAGCCGTTTGGGGAATGCTTCCAAAGGGTAAACTTGGCCGTAAAATGTATAAGAAATTACATGTATATGCAGGTGAGCACAAAAATGATGCTCAAAAACCTGAAGTATTAGTAATTAAGTAGGAGGAAGAAAATATGCCAGCAAAGAAAAAAGTTGAAGCAGTTCGCTATTTAGGAACTGGTAGACGTAAATCTTCAGTTGCTAGAGTAACATTAGTTCCTGGAACTGGAAATATTACTGTAAACGGCGTTAAGGTTGAAGACTATCTTCCAACTGCGACATTTGTTATGGATTTAAAACAACCACTTGTTGCAACATCAAATGAAACTCGTTTTGATATTAGTTGTAATGTTCAAGGTGGAGGTTACAATGGTCAAACTGGTGCTATCCGCTTAGGAATTGCAAGAGCTTTATTACAAGCTTCAGCTGACTATCGTCCAACATTAAAATCACTTGGATTATTAACAAGAGATGCTCGTGCTAAAGAACGTAAAAAATATGGTCTTAAAGGCGCAAGAAGAGCTCCTCAATTCTCAAAACGTTAATTATTGTTTGTATCAATCAAGGGCACTATTTGTGTCCTTTTTTGTTGTTCTTAAAAAGATATGAAAATCATATAATTAAATGGTGAAATTAATGAAAAAAGCCATTTTTTTAAT
Source organism: Erysipelotrichaceae bacterium (assembly GCA_022767485.1). GTDB lineage: Bacteria > Bacillota_I > Bacilli_A > RFN20 > CAG-631 > CAKPXW01. The sequence continues at coordinate 13,573 of JALEMY010000116.1, read as the reverse complement.
TTTAATTGTAGTTACTTTAACAGCATATTTTTTCTATAATAGGCATTATAAATGTATAAATTCATTAGCAAATGCGATTATTTTTATCGATCCTGGTCATGGTGGTAAAGATAATGGAACACATTATGAAGATATTTTTGAAGATGAATTAAATATGAAACTTGCTTCAATTTTATATGAAGAGATAATAGAAGATGGTGGAATATGCTATATATCAAGAATTGCTGATTATGATTTAAGTTCAGCATATGCTAAAAATCATAAAATAGAGGATTTAAAGAAAAGAGTAGAATATATTGATTCTTTTAACACAACATTATTTGTATCTCTTCATCTTAATTATTATTCAAGTAGTGTGGTAAATGGCATCCAAGTGTTTTATCAAAAAAGCAATGAAAAAAGTCGAAATCTTGCTATTATCTTACAAGATTTTTTAAACAAAGAAAATGTTAAGGATAAAAAATGCAAAATGGGAGATTTTTATATATTAAATAATACATCATCAGTAGGTGTTTTGATCGAATATGGCTTTTTATCTAATGAGTATGATCGAAAAAAATTATTGGATGACTCATATTTAAAAAAATTATCATATATTATCAAAGAAGGAATAAATCAATATTTAAATAATAGTATTTAGAATAATATTAAAAATAAATGCAAATAATAAAAACGGTGATAAATATTAAAAAGGTCTTACATTTTATAGCAATGATTGCTAAAGGTCTATCATTTATCATTTTGTTATTTGCTATATCATTTCTATGCTTATCTATAAAATTAGGTAATGAAAATGTGGAAAATCCTTTTTGTCTTTCTAGTCTAAAAGATGAAAAAATAACTTTAAACTACGAAGAGATTATTAACTATCAGTATTATTTTTCTTGCTCTACATTGTATTTTATAATAGATGTTGAAAAAGATTTATCAAAAGAGGACATTATATCTTTATTGATTTTAATTGGACAAGATCTTAAAGATTATGAGTGCTTTACACATTTTGAAGTGAAAAGTGAAAGTTTAGCTAAGACATTTTATGCAACCATAGATTTGAAAACTTTTGAAGTAAGTTACGTATAAAAAAAGGAGAAGGAAAAATGAAAAAAATACTAGCTATATTGGTTATGTTTGTTTCAATACTTTTTATCTCATCTTGTAATATGGATAACACAAGCGACAGTATAAGCCAAACACCATCATCAAATAGTAGTGAAAGTAACGTTATGCCAACAAATGATGATACAAGCTTGTTATCACAATTAAATAGATAGATGAAATAAGTTTTTAAAATCTCTTTTTATGACGCGCTTTAGCGTAATAAAGAGATTTTTTTATATTTAAATTGCTATATTTTTGTACCTATGTTTTCCTTGTATTTGCTATTTTATTGAGATAAAATAATAATGGTAGGTTAAATATGGAAACGAGAAAATATAAAGAAAATGAATATATAAATATAGTAAATGATTTAAATAAAGGTCTTGTTGTGGGTTTCCCGACGGAAACGGTGTATGGACTTGCAATTGTATATGATAGTATTGATGCATTTAAATCATTATATGAAATAAAACATAGGGAAATAACTAAACCAATTTCAATGATGGTTTATGATAAAAATACAATTCAAAAAGTTGCAGAAGTTAGTATAAAACAACAAAAAGTTATTGATAAGTTAATGCCTGGACCATTAACAATTGTTTTAAAAGCAAAAAATAACTTGCCATCTTTTGTAACCTTTAATAAACCAACAATTGGCATTCGTATTCCAACAAACCAAACTGCTTTAAATGTATTATGTCATGTTGGTAAGCCACTTCTAGTAACTAGTGCCAATTTATCAAATAGTGAATCATTGATAAATTGGAATGATGTTTATAATACTTTTAATGGGCAAATAGCTTCGTTGATTATGGAAAACGCTTCATTGAAGGTGGCTTCTACTGTAGTTGATTTATGTGATGATAAAGTTAAAATTTTAAGACAAGGGCCGATTACAAAGAAAGAAATAATAGCGGCAATGGAGGAATAAAAATGAAAAAAATAGCAATTGGTTGTGATCATGGTGGTGTAGATTTAAAAAACAAAATAATAAAACATTTTAAAAAACAATTTTCATTTATCGATTGTGGAACAAATGGGTATGATTCATGTGATTATCCTGATTTTGCTTTTAAGGTTGGGGAAAAAGTTAGCTCAAAAGAAGCTGATTTTGGCATATTAATATGTAAAAGTGGTATTGGCATGTCTATTGCTGCAAATAAGGTAAAAGGAGTACGTTGTGCCTTACTTGATAATGTAAAAAATGCCACTTTATCACATATGCATAATAATGCCAATGTTATCGCACTTGGTAGCAATGATGTTTCTATAAGAAAAGCATATCAAATAATTAAAGCTTATGATGATGCAACATTTGAAACGCGTCATCAAAAAAGAATTGATAAAATAACTCAATATGAAAATAAGTAACAAACTAAATGATTATAGTGTTGTTGAAAAAAATCAAAAAGAATTTAAAAGCAATATTTCAGTGTGTCTTATTGTCGGATTGTTTCTATTAGTGATTTTCATTGTTTTAACATTGTTTTTTACATACTTATATTCTCTTTTAATAGGATTTGTTGTCGGAGCTATTTTAAGTGTTATTTTATATTATTTAACCGATAAAATCATCAACGAAACATATTATCTTGATTTAAAAAAAGCTGTTAGAAAAATCCATGGCATTTATCAAATAGTCTATTGTGCTACTTTTTTAATATTTATCATAATTTTTAAAAACTATTATGTTGCTATTGGCTTAGTGGTTGGTTTTTTACTTGTCAAGATTTCAATTTTCATAAAGAATATCGTAAAAAAAGAGTAATATATATATTTTTGTAAAAAATATATTTAATGAATATTATTCTTTTTTTTTAATGCAAAATATGCTAGAATAAAAATGTTGATGAGGTAAAAGAAATGACAATAATTTATGGTGTAATATTAGATTATTTTGCAAATAAAGCGAAACCTGAGTTGATCGTTTCTCTTTTAGTTATGTTAATTATTGCGATTTTAGCAATTATTTTAGGTCAAAGTATAAAAAAAGCAGATCCTACAAAACCGACAAAAGGACTTGCTTTTATAGCAGAATTTATAGTGGAAAGCGTCGATAAGCAAATCGCTAATACATTAGGAAATGTATATCATAAGTTTTCATCTTATTTATTGTTTTTATATTCATATATTCCACTTTCTTTTTTTGCAAGTTTATTTGGTCTTCCTTCACCATTGACATATTTTACAATTCCTTTATGCTTAGCTTTAGTATCATGGATTGGAATTCAATTGTCAGCAATACATTATCAAAAACTCGATTATTTAAAAGGATTTACAAGTCCGCTTCCTACGTGGCTGCCAGTATTTGTTCCTATTAATATTTTAAGTAAATTATCGCCATTACTTTCATTGTCTATTCGTTTGTTTGGTAATGCGGTTGCAGGTTATATTTTAATGTGGCTTGTTTATTGGGGGACTTCAATGCTAAGTGAAGCTATAATTGGTATTGCAGGGTTAAATATTTTTGGTGTTGCAATCGCTCCAATTCTTCATGCTTACTTTGATATTTTTGGAGCATTTATTCAAACGCTAATCTTTACGACATTAACGATGCTGTTGATTTCAGTAGAAATACCAGCACCTGTTAATATAGATTTAAGTAAAAAAAACAAAAGTAAAAAAAATAAAGAGTTACAAAACTCAAAAAAATGTTAGATAAAGGAGGATATTAAAATGATGCTATCTAATATGATTAATGTCGTTTTAGCTTTAAGTAATGGAGAAACAGCAGTTGGTATTGGTCTTGCCTGTATTGGTGCAGGTCTTGCTGTTTTAACAGGTTTAGGTTCAGGTATTGGTGAAGGTAATGTTGCAGCTCACGCAATGGATGCTATTGGTAGAAATCCAGAAGCAGCACCAACAATTCGTTCAAATATGATTTTAGGTATTGCTTTAGCTGAAACTACTGGTATTTATGGATTTGCAATTGCTATTTTAATTCTTATTATGGCATTATTCTAATCATAAATTCGATTATTTATTTAGGAAAGGAGGAAAATCATGAAGTCTTTTTTAATGTTAAATTTATTTTTAACTGATGGCGATGCTTTTTCTAGTTTAAAAGAAATTGCAGAAAAGATTATTCCTGACGATCCATGGGCATTTGTTGTACAATTATTTGCAACATTTGTTCTAGTTTTAATATTAGCAAAATTTTTAGTTAAACCAGCAAGAAAGTTCATCGCTGCAAGAAAAGAATACATTCAAACAAATCTTGATGAAGCAGCTATAAAAAATCAAGAAGCGACTACTTTACTTGAAAATGCAAATAATCAAATAAAAGATGCTAAACAAACAAGTAAAGAAATTATTGAAAATGCAAAAGTGTCTGCTTTAAATGAAAAAGATAGAATATTAAATGAAGCGCAAGATGAAGTTATTGAGATGAAAGATAAAGCTAGAAAAGATCTTGAAAATGAAAGAAAACAAATGCAAGAACAACTATCTAGTGAAGTTATCGATGTTGCTTTACTTGCTGCTAGTAAAGTCGTTGAAAGAAATGTTACAAGTGATGATAATAGAAAAATTATTTCATCATTTATTGAGGATGATAAATAATGGACAGCGTAGCAAATCGTTATGCCGTTGCTCTTTTAAGCATCGCTAGTGATGAAAATTCAATTAAAGAATATATAGACGAAATAGAACAAATATTGGAAATTTTAAAAAATAATGATGGATTTGTTGCATTATTAAAAAGCTATGGATTAACAGCAAGTGAAAAAAAAGATGCGATTACAAATTGTTTCAAAGATAAAATTAAAGCAAATATTTTAAATTTGTTTTATGTTATGATTGATAACAAACGTGGTGGACACATATTAGACGTTTGTAAAGAATTTATTCGAATTGCAAGAAATAAGCTTCACATTAAAAAAGGAGTCGTTTACACGACGATTAAACTTGATGAAGCACAATTACTTGCAATGTCACAAAAAGTTTCAAAAATATTGAATGCAAATGTTTCGTTAACAAATGAGATTGATACATCTTTACTTGGAGGCTTTAAAATTCAAGTTGAAGATTATATTATAGATGATTCATTAAAGAATCGTTTAGAAAAATTAAAAGATACAATTGCTAAGAAAGGGGAAGCGTAAATGGAAATTAAAGCCAATGAAATTAGTGCCCTTATAAAAGAACAAATAAAAAAATATCAAAATAAAGTTGAATTATTAGATACAGGAACAGTTATTAGTGTTGGTGATGGCGTTGCCATGGTTCATGGACTTAAAAATGCCATGTTATCTGAACTAGTTGAATTTAATAACGATGTATTTGGAATGATTCTTTCACTTGATGAAGATTCTGTAGGTGTTGTCATTTTTGGCGATGATTCAACTATTAAAGAAGATGATATTGTTACTAGAACGAAAAGAGTTGTAGAAATTCCAGTTGGTGATGATTTTTTAGGAAGAGTAGTTAATCCTTTAGGTCAACCAATCGATAATTTAGGACCAATTAATTCTATCAAAACAAGACCGATTGAAAGAATTGCTCCAGGCGTTATCACAAGACAATCAGTTGACACACCTCTTCAAACCGGCATAAAAGCAATCGACTCTATGATTCCTATTGGTAGAGGACAAAGAGAATTGATTATCGGTGATAGACAAACTGGTAAAACAGCTATCGCTATTGATACTATCATCAATCAAAAAAATGAAAATGTTAATTGCGTTTATGTTGCAATTGGACAAAAAGCTTCTACGGTTGCTCAAGTAGTTGAAAAATTAAGGGTTCATGGGGCTTTATCATACACGACAATTGTTGCAGCAACGGCCAGTGAAATGGCTCCAATGCAATATATTGCTCCATATTCTGGTGTTACTTTAGCTGAAGAATGGATGGAACAAGGTAAAGATGTCTTAATCGTTTATGATGATTTAAGTAAGCATGCAGTTGCTTATAGAACATTGTCATTGTTATTAAGACGTTCTCCTGGAAGAGAAGCATATCCTGGTGATGTTTTCTATTTGCATTCAAGATTGCTTGAAAGAGCCGCTAAATTATCAAAAGAGTATGGTGGTGGTTCAATAACAGCATTACCTATTATCGAAACGCAAGCTGGCGATATTTCAGCTTATATTCCAACTAATGTTATTTCTATTACTGATGGACAAATATTTTTACAATCTGACTTATTTGCTGCAGGGCAAAGACCAGCAATCGATACTGGTTTATCGGTTTCACGTGTAGGTAGTGCAGCGCAGATTAAAGCGATAAAACAAGTTTCTGGTACGATTAAAATTGAACTTGCAAACTATCGTGAATTACAAGCTTTTGCCCAATTTGGTTCTGATTTAGATAAGACAACGAAAGATGTTTTAGATCATGGAGCAAAAGTTTATGAATTATTGAAGCAAAATCAATATGAGTCAATGGATGTATATGATCAAGTTATACAATTATTTACTGCTAAACATCGATTTATCAAAAAAATTGAACTTGATAAAATACAAGACTATGAGAAGTCATTAATTTCATATATGCATACAAATCATCAAGATCTTATCGATGATATGAAAGAAAATAAGAAGATTACTGTAGATACAGAAAATAAATTAAAAGAGATTATTAATAAATTTACAAACGATTATATTGAATGATTGGAGGTGTAGTTTATGGCAATGAGTCTTCAGCAAACAAAAGCTAGAATACGTTCTGTTTCATCGACGATGAAAATTACTAATGCGATGGAACTAGTTTCAACATCAAAACTTAGAAAAGCTAAAGATTTATATTATCAAATTACGCCATTTAAAAACGAAGTTTTTGAGATTATCTCCTATTGTGCTTTCAATATAAAAGATAAAGACTATCCTTATTTTAAAGAAAATCAAACAAATAAGGAACTGATTATTGTAATTACTTCGACATTGGGATTGTGTGGAGGTTACAATATCGCTATTGAAAAATTTGTAGAGGAAAACATCGATAAGAATAATACAGATTTGATAGTTCTAGGAGCTAAAGGACATCACTATTTTAAAGATAGGGGATACAACATTGTGTCATCTTATGACGATTTACCAACGTTTGACATCCAAGAATCTATATCTTCAAGTATTGCGACAAAAGTGTTTGATGACTTTAATGCCTCTATGTATAAAAAAGTATCTATAGTTTATACAGAGTTTATTAATTCATTAACATTTGTTCCCAAAAAGTTGCAACTTCTTCCTCTTATAGATTTAATGGAAGTTCAAACAATAAAAAAAGAATTGCTTCTTGAGCCTTCAGCAGAAGAAGTATTACAGCATTTAATTCCATTTTATTTAACAACAGGAATTAAAACATTACTATTTGAATCGATGTTATCTGAACAAGCATCACGCCGTATCGCAATGGAAAATGCTACAGATAATGCAAGTGAATTAAAAGACAAATTATTGCTTGAATATAACAAGTCAAGACAAGCATCAATTACTCAGGAAATTACGGAAATTTCCGGTGCAGCAAATGCAATTCAATAGGAGGGAAAGATATGGCAAAAATACTATATGGAAACATTAGCCAAGTTCAAGGACCTGTAGTTGATATTAAATTTAGTGATGAACTTCCAAGTTTAAGAAGTGCTATTGAAATAGATAATAATGGCACAAAATTGGTAGTGGAAGTTGCCCAACATGTTGGTGATGATACGGTTCGTTGTATTGCAATGGGTTCAACAGATGGTTTAATAAGGGGATTAAAGGCTGTCGCTTTAAATGAACCAATTAGCGTTCCTGTTGGTAAAGAAACATTAGGAAGATTATTTAATGTTCTTGGTGATACAATCGATGGTCAAGGAACAGTTGATGCAAAAAAAAGACTACCTATTCATCGCTTAGCACCAAGTTATGCTATGCAAAATACAAAAGCTGAAATATTAGAAACAGGCATAAAAGTAATCGATTTATTGTGCCCTTATGCAAAAGGTGGGAAAATCGGTTTGTTTGGCGGTGCTGGTGTTGGAAAAACAGTTTTGATTCAAGAATTAATTAATAATATTGCTACAGAACATGGTGGTATTTCTGTTTTCACAGGTGTTGGTGAAAGAACACGTGAAGGCAATGATTTATATAATGAAATGAAAGAATCTGGAGTTTTAAATAAAACATGTTTGGTCTTTGGACAAATGAATGAGCCACCAGGAAGCCGTATGAGAGTGGCTTTATCTGGTCTTACTATGGCTGAATATTTTAGAGACTATGAACATCAAGATGTTTTGTTATTTATCGATAACATCTTTAGATTTACTCAAGCAGGTAGTGAGGTTTCTGCACTTTTAGGTCGTATGCCATCTGCAGTGGGATATCAACCAACTCTTGCTACAGAAATGGGGCAATTACAAGAAAGAATAACCTCTACAAAAGATGGATCGATTACTTCAGTACAAGCAGTATATGTTCCAGCAGATGATTTAACAGACCCTGCTCCAGCAACTACATTTTCACACCTAGATGCTAAAACGGTTTTATCAAGAGAAATTGCCTCACTTGGAATTTATCCTGCTGTTTCGCCACTTGAATCATCAAGTAGAATGTTAGATCCAGAAATCGTTGGACAAAAACATTATGATGTTGCATTAAAAGTTCTTCAAATATTACAAAGATATAAAGAACTTCAAGATATTATTGCTATTTTAGGTATGGATGAGCTATCAGAAGAAGACAAAAAGACAGTTAATAGAGCAAGAAAGATTCGTAATTTTCTTTCTCAACCTCTTCATGTTGCTGAGCGTTTCCAAGATGTTAAAGGTATTTATGTTCCTGTAAAGGATACGGTTGATTCATTTGCTGATATTATTGATGGTAAATACGATGAATATCCAGAACAAGCATTTTTATATGTTGGTACTGTAAAAGATGTTGTTATTAAAGCAAAGCAATTAGAAAAGGAATCTTCATGAAATTAAAATTAAAAATCATAGATTTACATGGAATTTATTTCCAAGGCGAAGTTGATTTATTAAATATTGTTACTTCTTCTGGTGAAATAACAATTTTAGCAAACCATTTACCATTAATTTCTAGTATTAATATTTCTCACATGTATTATAAAAATGATGGGGTTATAACGACATTTGCTATAGCTGGAGGAACGCTATTTGTCGATGAACATGAATGTAAAATTATCACTCCAGCAATAGAATCATCCTCAGAAATTGATTTTCTACGTGCTTTAAAAGCAAAGGAAAGAGCAGAACATAGATTGAATAATAAAGACGAAAATACCGATATAAAACGAGCTGAAGTTGCTTTACAAAGAGCTTTAAATCGTTTGTCATTTAATAAATGATATTAGCTATTTCTAATTCTCAGATTTTTAATATTATTCATCTATGTTGCTATATTATTGCCTCTCTTCCTGCTGCTTTTATCGCTTTATCTATTGATTATGTGAAGATTATGAAAGCAAAATCAAATAAAGTGTTTTACGTCATTGCTTTTGGTATTGCTGCTTCATTCACATTTTTGATAGGTGAATTCATCTATAATATTGTTACAATGTTTATTTATTAAGGAGTATAACTCCTTTTTTTGCATAGAAAACCTCATTAATGGCAAAAATGAATATGAGGTGATATGAATGAATTCAAAAATGTTTAAATTAATTAATTGGATGAAAAAATCTGCTTTTGGGTTAATCATTACAACAATCGCTCTTGTTTTTGCAATTTGTGTTGGTATCATGATGAATCAAAGAAAGACAAAACCTGTAAGCGTTAATACGAGTGAAAGCACACAAATGATTGATTCTTCACAATCTTCTTATCAAGAGTCATCATCTTCACAAGAAATTATAATTGAAAAAATACGTATGCCATTTACTGTAAATGCAAAAATTGCTAGATATTTCTTTGATGTTAGCGATGATATGGAAACAAAAAGTAAAGCTTTAGTAAATTACGACAATAAGTTTGTTCCATCTCTTGGAGTGGACTATACGTATAATAATGAAGAGTTTTCAATCGTAAGTGCTTTTCAAGGAACTGTAATTCAAAAAGTCAATGATAGCTTATACGGATTATCTATTATTGTAGAAAGCAAAGAGGGCTTGAGAGCACATTATTGTGGATTATCTGATGTAAGCGTATATGTTAATGAAGAATTAACTCAAGGACAAGTGATAGGAAAATCAGGGGAAAGTATAATAAATGCATCATTAGGAAACCATTTACATTTTGCCCTTGAATACGACAATCAATTCATAAATCCATTGAAATCTTACAATAAAACAGTGTATGAAGTAATAAAATAATAGCATTTTAAATTGACTAGTAAAACTAGTCATTTTATTTTTTTTTAAGACACATTTTGCTTTCTTGAAAATACAACATTCCAATAAGAAAATTATGTTTACAAAAAATGAATTTTAAAATATAATATATGTGAACTACGAAATTAATTTCAATATAGAAAGGATATATTATATGAAACAAAATTTATTAAAAACATTGTTATTATCATCTATTGTTTCGATTTCATTGTGTGGTTGTAATCAAAATATCAATGATTCATCTAATTCACAAGTTGATGGAGAAACAAGCAGTTCAGTAGAAGAAAGTACTCCTTCAGAATCATTAAGTCAATCATCTGAAGCATCTAATGAAGTATCAAGTAGTGAAGAAGAAGTGGTAATCGATCCAAATGTAACTATTGAACTTTCAAAATATATTTATATTGAAGGTGAAGATGCATTTCCTTATTTTACAAGATTTGATGTATATTCCCCAGCTCTTGGAAAAGATAAGTCTTATTTAAACAAAGCTTTTGAAGTTAAAATGCCAGAAGTTTGTTCAAATGGTAAAGCATATATTACAGTAACTTGTGGAACAATTGTTACAAGCGTAGAAATCTATTATTTTAAAGATGTTGCTACTGCAATTGCAAATACGCAAATCGATATTCCAAGTGATGCTAGCTCATACTTCAATGAAGAAAAATATATAAAGAATGGCACATTAACTTTTGAATGTTCATTAACAAATGGTGTAGTTATGAAATACATTAACGACTTTAGAGCATCAAAAGCAAATGAGCATTCAAATAATATTACTTGGAACTCCAAGCATGTAGAATTATGGTATGAAACAGATACATATAAACTTCAAGAAGCTCACTATGATGCTAGTAAGAAGACTATAGAACATTTTGTTTCTGGCGAAGATAATTTCTACAACATTTCTTATGAACCACCAGTACACGATGCAGCAAATATTAGTTCTATTTATAACTATGAAGTGATTACTGATGGAAATGGAAAAATTGCATATTTTGCACCAATTGATTATACAGGAGGTATCACACCTGCTTCTGAAACTGGATATTGGTCATATTATAAAGATCCGGCAACAAACCCTGCATTCACATTTGCTGAAGACTATGATCCTGAAACAAATCCAAATGCATTCCAAAAAGTTCTTCCAGAAAATGGAATGTGGCTTGTAGGATACAACAATACTCCTAATACTGATGTTGCTCCTATTGACACACTTTGGAAATCAATTTCGGGAACTGATGATAAGGTAAGTGCTGCTGTTGCAAGTGGAAGTATTAAACTTGTAATGGATGATTCCTCTATTGAAAATTCCTTAATGAATGCTATAGTATCAAGAAGTGGAACTAAACAAGTTATTATCAATAACGCAGTAAATCAATATGAAAAATATGCTTACTTGTATTCAGAATCATTAAAATCAGGAAACGCTGATTTATTAGCTATGAGAGATGAAGTATATGATGCATTAATTCTTACATTATTACCTGAAGTAACAAGAGAAGAAATTTTATCTTCTTATTACAAGGCATTATTTGAAGAAAAATTAGCTACTTGGGAAAAAGCTATAATTTCATCAAATTAAAAATTGTTATCATTAAACGCAAATTATTTTTGCGTTTTTTGTTTTTTTTTAGATAGGAAAAATGTTAGAATGGAAAGGGTGATAAAAAATGAATATAGCACTTATAGCACATGATAAGAATAAACAAGATATGATTTCACTATGTAAAGAATATAAAGATGTATTAGCAAAACATGTATTATATGCCACAGGAACTACGGGCTTGATGGTTATGGGAGCCACGGGCCTTGATATAAATAGAATGAAATCAGGGCCACTTGGGGGAGATCAGCAAATAGGATCTATGGTTGCTGAGGGAAAGTTAGATATGATAATTTTTTTAAGAGATCCATTAACAGCACAACCGCATGAGCCAGATGTTAGTGCCTTATTAAGACTTAGCGATGTTATGTCTATTCCTTTAGCAACAAATGTTGCTAGCGCTAAAATAATGCTTGATTATTTAAAAAATATAAAATAAAAAATGCTTTTCTTTGAAGCATTTTTATTATATATATATTCCTTATATATATTGGAGTTGAAATATTCCAATATTTAAATATAAGGCAACTAACAACCAAATTAGATAAAATAAGTTCATATAAAAATATTTTTTCTTTATTTTACTTAAAAAGAAAATAAATATCCAACTAATAAAATATATAATAGCAAGTATGATTAAACCAACTAAATAGTAACCTAAAAGAAAAAAAGTAAAGTTCCACAATATATGTGTTGATAAAACAATGATGTATAGTCGATATATTTTTTTATCATCAGTGTTAGAAATAAGTGATAAATAAAAAAATATATAAATGATACTCCAAGCAATAGAAAATATAAACGAAGGCGGAGAGTATTTAGGTTTTATCATTTCATCATATGGCGTTTTAGCAAAATGGATACAAATATAACTTATAATAACACAAACAATTATTGGCAAAGCTGTTTTTAAAATTCTTTTCATTTGATCACCATTATTAGTATATGAATGAAAAGAAATAATTATTTATTTAATTTATAAAGATTAATTAATGTTTTTTCACAGGAAAAAATCTTATTATATTTGCTAATATCGATAAAGCATGAATTATTAATCATAAAAGTATGTAGTATAGAATACAATTCATTTTTATTATGACTAGTGTTTGCTAATAAATACAAATCCTTACCAATAGGAACTAAGAATGTTTTTTTCATAAACATATCAATACAAATCCCATCATCAGTTTGAAATGTGTTTAATGTTGAAATATAAATATAGTCTTTTAATGAAGAAGAAGATATAACATAACGATGTTTTTTTGATAAAACATATTTATCCTTATTATCTATTATTTCATCTTCAAAAAAAAGTGTTGAATCAAAAGATTCATCATAAAATGATAATTTAGATTGTTTATTGTAAGAATACATTTTTTAATTTGATTAAATTATACAATTTAATCTTTCTCCTTTCGTTATTATCGATTATATTATATTTGAAATAAAAAAAAATTTAAATGAAAAAAGAAAAAAAATAAAAAAATATAGTTGACATGAAGGAAATGAAATGGTATCATATGTAAGCTGACCACGAAACAAAGAAGTGGTCGAGAGTGATCTTTGAAAACTAGACAGAAATAAAACGTCAATAACGAATAA
>JALEMY010000079.1 GCA_022767485.1 Erysipelotrichaceae bacterium | reverse complement strand
AACTTATTCATAAGTTAATTATACCAAAATTGAGCTTTCTTTTCATTGAAAAGAAGCTCTTTTTTTATGTCCTAACAACAAAAAAAGAGCTGTATTGAAACAACTACTTTTAATAGTTTATTTCTTTACAGCTCCTTTTATTTTCTTTTAACAGGAAATTGAATTTCAGTTAAATAATCTTCTTCCTTATCTTTATTCCAACATCCATCGATATAGCATTCTCTAACACTATCACAAATTTCATAATCGTTTTCTTCGATGTAATTAAGTATTATTTGATAAGATTCACGAAGATTACTATAAGAACCTTTATGATATAATGACACTACTGTTACTGCAGGAATTTGCATAAATTTGATATCATCAATTTCATTGCCAAAACCTTCCACAGCTTGAGCGTATCTTATCTTGATATTTTCTTCCTTGTATTGATTATCAAGATAGCTAATATAACAATAATCTGGTTCAATACATTTTAAATTAGGATTTGCATTAGCACATTTTAAGCCAACATTATAAGCATACTCACTAATTTGACTAAAGTCTTTAATAATTCCATCTTTGTAATAAACAATGTAACTAGGGATTTCTTTTAAAACAATTTTACTTTCCATTTTCTTCACCTTTAATAAATAATTAATATTAAAGAGCATCTTATGATAATCATCAATAGTGTGATTTATTTCTTCTTTTTTCTTTTTTAAGATGATGTTAATATCTTTTCCATTTAAGACATCTTTAATTTCACCAAGTGATAAACCACATTGTCTTAAACTTATAACTTTAGAAACATCGACAAGTTGACTAGAATTATAATAACGATAATTCGTATAAGGATCAATGTAAAAGGGTTTTATCAAACCTTTAGTTTCATAAAATCTTAATGTCTTTATTGTAAGCTTACACATCTTAGAAAATTCACCTATTTTGATCATCTTTTTTGCCCTCAGTTAATTTATACACTATCCATTAAAGGGAGAGTCAATACCTTAATATTATTTTACATATTTTATTAAATAAAGTTATTTTATTTTTCTTACTAGACAATAATTAACACCTTTAAAAGCATAAATTTTATCAGCATTATTTTCATTATATTTTTTTAAATATTTTTCATTAGCTATATCATTATTTATATTTTCTATAGCCATAAAGCCATTATCTATAAATATTTTATTTATTTCATCACTTGTATATTTAACTTTCATTTGACTATTAGCATTTAACGCTAAGGATTCATTATATTTAAAAGTTTCGCTTTCTTCATATGATGGATAATCAAAAACAATTTCACTATTAATAGTAATGATAGTTATAAGTTTCTTTAAAAAATAGATAAATTCTTCTTTTGAAAGATAATATATAAAACCAAGTAAGCTAACAAATGAAACATTTAAATTATAATTAATATTTTCTTTTATTATTTTTAAAAAACTATTATCTTTTAAATCACAAGCAATATAATTAATTAAATGATGATCAATACTTGCTTTATTTAATCTATTTAGTTTATCTTCAATGACATTTTTTAAGTCAATTTCAAAACATTTTACTTTTTCACTTGCTAATTTTAATGATGAAACATCATAACCTGAAGCAAAAACAAAATAATTAAACTTATCATGCAATAAAGAAAACTTGGCAATTTTTTCTTTTAAAAAGATATCTCTTGTGATAATAGATGGAGCTAATATATTATTTACAATCCATTTTATATTTTCATTTTTTCCTTTATTTAATTTAGGATTAAAAAAGGAAATATTACTTGCAAAACTATTAGTAATATTATCATATTCTTCATCGCTTAATAATTTCCTTGAATTATCATCTTGATAAATAAAACCATCATAATAACTTCTTACAAAAAGACATGTTAGTGCAGTTATATTCATATAATCCCTCCTTGCACAATATTTAATACATTATTTTATACATTATTACAAGAATTGAAATTTATGTTATTTTGTGCTATTATAGACATGGAAAGATACATATTTTTAATGATTTTATATTTTTTTATAATATTATAAAAATGATTTTTTAAATCATCCTTATTAAAGAAAAACTAGCCATAAATATGACTAGCTTGCTTTATATTTTTTCGATAGTTATTTCAAGTTTTGCTGATTCACCAGCAATACGAAAAGATATTTTTCCAGTAACATTGTTAATTATAATATTACCATCATAAGGAAAATTAATATCTTGAACTCTTTTTTGCTTTTGATAAACAAAGATATCACCATTTCCTTTTAAAATCTTTGCATTAACTTTAAATGTTGTCTCTTTAGTAATTGTATATTCTACTAAATCAGAAACACCAGAAAACTTATCACAAGAAAATTTTGTCTTATTATTGACACTATTTCTAACTGACATATTAAAAAGTGCATGAGGAGTATTTGATAATAAATCATCATTAGTTAATGTATTTAAAGTAGTGTTTTCTTCACCATTAATATCTTCTATATGTGATAAATTATTAAAGCCACATGAAACTAATAAAATCATCATAATAAAACCAAATAAATATTTTTTTAATGTTTTCATATTTATTCCTTCCTTTTTTTTATTTTAATAAAAATTCTATATCTTCTTTGCTTAAACTAGTGATTGAACTATCATCATTACTAATAACTTTATCGATAAGATCTTTTTTAATTTGTTGTAGTTCAATGACTCTTTCTTCAATCGTGTTTTCACAAATTAGTTTAATAACTTCAACATTACGTGTTTGTCCTATACGATGTGCTCTATCAGATGCTTGATTTTCAGCAGCTACATTCCACCATGGGTCTAAATGAATTACTGTATCAGCACCAATTAAGTTAAGTCCTGTCCCACCTGCTTTTAAAGATATTAAGTACACTTTGATATTATCATTAGAATTAAATTCATTCATATCATTAATTCTATGTTCAGCTTTTGTATCGCCAGTTAACATAAAATAAGAAATATTTTGCTTTTTTAACTGTTTTTCAACTAATAATAATGCTGAAACGAAAGATGAAAAGATTAAGATACGATGATTTTCTTTCACATATGATGATATTAATTGCATTAGCGTTTCAATTTTACTACTATTTTCATTATAATCTTTAACATATAAACTTGGTGAAACACATATTTGTCTAAGCCTTGTTAAAAAGTGTAATACATTAAATGGTTGATTAGTATTATTTAATTCATCTTTAGCTTTTAAACATATAGCATCATATATTTTTCTTTGACTATCGCTCATTTCCGTACTTACTATTCTTTCTATTTTAAGCGGTAAATCATTCAACACTTCTTTTTTCGTTCTTCTTAAAATAAATGGAGAAACTTTCTTTGCGATTAATGAAATATATTGCTCATTAGATAATGATGATTTAAATGATGTAATACCTTCTAAATATTTTGGCATGATAAAATCAAAAATAGACCATAAATCAAGCATATTATTTTCAATTGGAGTACCAGTTAAAGCAAGACGATGACAAGCATTTATCTCCTTAATTTTTTTCGTTTTTTGAGCTTGTATATTTTTGATATATTGCGCTTCATCAATTATCAAATAATTAAATTTTACATTGTATAATTCTATGTCATTACGCATTGAATCATAAGATGTAATATATATGACTTTTTGTTGCTTTTTTATCGATGAAATAATGTTTTTTCTTTCATTACTATTTCCATATATTTTGACTACTTTGCTTTCACCATCAAATTTATAAAACTCATTCATCCAGTTGAAAATTAAACTTTTTGGACAAACAATTAAGCTTGGTCTTTCCTCTTTATTACTTTTTAATAAACTAATTATTTCAAGTGTTTTACCAAGTCCCATATCATCAGCTAAAATACCGCCAAGGCCATAATGTTCTAAGACCTTTAACCATTTAAATCCTTCTATTTGATAACTTCTTAATGTTCCATTTATTTTAGGTAAATTATAAGGAGCATTTTTGAAATTTGCAATATCATCAATCATCTTTAAAATATAATCATCAACTTCACTATATGATAAATAATCGATTAACTTTAAAGATTTATATAATGGTTCATGCTCTTCTGTATAAAGATGTTTAGGATTTAAATCAAGATTATTAACAAGGCCTACAAAATCATTTGCTTGATAATTGTTTAAATCAACTATCGTATCATTTTTTAAAATATAATACTTTTTCTTATTTACTATAGCTTTATATATTTGATATAGTTCCTCTTCACTATATATGGACTCTTCATAAAAACAATTCATAAGATTATTATCATATTTGACTTTAAATTTAGGAATTTCAAATGATTGGATTTTCTTATTTTTTAATGTTTCTGACAAATAAACATCACATATTTTCTTTAAAGATGAAAAATCAAGTTTAAAGAAATTATATATATCCTCTTCATCTTGCATTTTTAAAGTATTTAAGTCAATTCCTAAAGATGAAATCATTGAATAATATAAATTTAATCTAGCTAAATTAGCTTTATCTTTTATATTAGTTACATCGATATAATTTCCATTTAGTTTAAATTTACTTTCTAATGTAATCATTTTATCTTGATAATCAAAATACGCTTGTATTTCAAGTAATGATAATTTAAACTCACTTGCTATTTTACTATCGACAATAACATGGTTTGATACTAAAGGATATATATTGCTTATAAATTCATCTTTAACAAGTGAAAGGTCTTTATTTCTTAATGATGAAAATAATGCCAATTGATTAGCAGATAATTTACTTTGTAAAACATAATCTATTTTATTATCATTAAAGATAAGTGTCCTATCTGATAGTGTGATATATTTTTTAATATTATCAGGAATATGAAGTACATAATTTTCATCGATAAAAATTTTTAAATCGATGGAATTTAATGATACTAGATAATCTTCATTATCAAAAGAAATGTAATCATCTTTTAATATTTTCAATATACTATAAATAAAACTTAGTGATATCTTTATTGATGGCATCTTTTTTTCAAAGGAAAAATCAGCGATATTGCTAATACAATCAAGTAACTTTTGTGAGCGCTCATTTAAGTGTTCCACCTTACAAATAAACGATTCATTTTTACCTAGTTGTATTTTCTTATTTACTCTAAAAGCATTAACAAACTCTGCAATATCTTTAATAAAATAATATTTTTTTAGACCAATTTTTAATCTTAATATATACCCACTTGACTCTTTTTCAATAATTGGTTTTATGTCATATTTTAATGACGCAGCATAATCGCTAGTTTCATCATAATTATGTTGAAAATAATCAAATGATTTCATTATTATACTTTTTTCAATATCTTTAATATATTTGTTAACTTCAATTGTAAAACTTTCTATTTTCTCTTTGCAATTATTTATGTTGTATTCTTTTAATTTATCAAGAAGATTATCAAAGCGTATTATTTCCTTTTCATTTATTTTTTCGTTATCAACACTATATCTTATTGAATGCGATTCATCATAAAACTCATATTCTTTTTTCAATACAAACTTTGCATTTTCATCACTTAAAGTTGAAAAAGTTATAGATAAAGTATAATTTTTACTATAGCTATAAATACTATTTATTCTACAATCGACATTGACATTAAAATGAGAGTTGATATCAAATATTGTAAACTCACATATTTCATCTATTTTGTGCTCTAAATAATATAAAAAAGTAATAAACTTGTTATTATTAACAAATGATATCATTTTCTTATATGTTGATTTACTATATTTTGCATACTTGATTGCATAAATTAATATTGTGACATATTTATCAGGATAATTTATTGCAATGCTTGCACTACGCAAAGCTAGTTCATTATAAAGATCTATACATCCATACTTAATAGATGAGAAAAACACCATTAATAATTGTTCATCGCTTAAATTTTCTATTAATGATTTATAGGTAGCAATTTCTGAAGCATACTTAGTTAAAAACATAGTGTTATGTAACAAATTATTTAAAAAAGATTCATCATATTGGTTTATTTTTTCAATTGCATTTATTAATAATGCTGTATATCCATATCTTGAAGATATACAAATATTAATAGCGTCATATGTTAATGAATTAAAATAAACTAATATGTTAGCGTTTTTATCATAATCTATTATTCTAGCAATTAATCTTAAATAAGCATAGCCATTTTTTTCAAGAATACTATTTAATAAATCATCTACGAAAATTACATCATCAAGATTTATTATACGATCATCTTTTATAACAAGATTGTTTTTTTTAATAGCAGATAAAACAATATTTTTTCTAAATGAATATGAATATCTACATTGCATACATAAAAGTAAGGCATAGTCTATTTCTTTTAGTGTAGTTAATGAATTTACATATGATAAAACATCATCTAATAAAGTTGTTCTTAAACAATTATGCAATCTTTTAATAAAATCAAAAGTAACACTTTTTTCTTCCATTAAAGATAGAAATCTGCTTTTTTCGTTTACTTGTTTGTTTTTTTTATAAACAAAACTAATTTGATTATATAAAAATTCAAGCAAAGCATAAGAATGCTTGCATCGACCATCATATGGACAAGTGCAAGATATATTGTTTATATTTAATAAATCAATTGTAACATTGTATTTTTTTGTTCCTGAAACTATAGCAGTAATTTTATTATTTTCATATTTAAAATTATTAATTTTACTTAATTTTTCATATTCAAGAGCTCTTTTTTTAATAATGTATTCATGCTTTGAACTTTGATATAAATTAATTAATTGCTCGATAGTATCATTTTCAATTTGATAAAAATAATCATTATTATATTTAGATACATCAAACATCATTTTATTACCTAAAATATTTACTACAATGATATTATTATCTACATTTTCAATAATGCCTATTCCATTATTCTTTATTAAAACATAATTATTAACTTCAAAGTTCATATTTTACTCCTACAATGAATTATAATACTTTAATGCTTTCATTAAATTATTAATATATTTTTTTCTACTTATTTTTTTACCATTTAATCCTTCTTCATAACATGTCATAACATATATATTTGCCATTATTTGTACAGCTCTTTCTTGATCTTTTTTTAAACATATAAGTTCATTTACAATATCTAATAATAATGAATCTGTACTTATTAATGATATAACTTGACTTATAATATTCTTACAATATTTCTTAGTAAAGCTAGTTGACATATCATATGATGTATTTTCTTTAAAATCAAAATATTCTTCTTCAACTTTTTTATATTGATAAATGTCTTCTTTATATGTATCTTTAAATATTTTTTGTTCCTCATCAATATCATATTTATCAAAATCACTATAACGTTCAAGTTCTATATTCCAAGGAGAATAAAAATAGTGTTCTATATTTCTTTTATCATTTACATCATCAAATTCAATCTTACCATCTAAATAAGCATAAAGAGTTGAAATATTATCTTCAAATATTCCTTTTCCTGCCCCATCAATTAAAAGTATTTTTTCATTATTTACTAAATCGATTTCTTGAATAACTTTACCTTCAAAAAGATAATTTTCTCCAGTGTCATAACAAAAAGAAAACTTTTTTCCTAAATCTTCTACACAATATAAATCCATAAGAAGATCATTATCATATCTACTTTCATAGATAAATGCTCTTGGATTATAATGATGTTTTTCATTTTCAAAATAAAAACTATGTTCAAAGAAAGAATATAATGATGTTAAAATGGCACAACCAAATTCAGTTAAATTCATTTTATTATCAACGTAAAATATTCTATAAAACCTCTTGTTATTTTCTTTGAATGCTAATTTAATTTTTCTATATTTCATATTTATTCCCCTTTTTATTAATAACATAAAATAAGACATTTATAAACATATTTTTATATTATTATATAAAAACTTATCGTCTTTATTGTATGTCATAACTTGATTTCGTAAAAAATTCTGAATATGTTTAAAAGATAAATATCTGATAAATTAGTAAAATGAAACATAATGATTAAAAGCGATATTGGTTGAATGTGCTCGTAAAAATAAAAGGAATGATTTTATTAAGATAGGTTTTTAATATCTATAAAAGAAATATTATTATTCCATTTATGGAGTATGTTTCCTATGGATTTTGAAGAATTTGCTTAGACATTAGGTAAAAAAATCTAATTGAGTACATTAAGGATGGATAACGATACAAATTAAACTTGTTAAGTAATCTATATCTCTGCTGATATATGATGCTTATGGAAATCATTGTTAAATCTTTATAAGTTGAAAATATTTCACACAAATAATTAGCCTACTCAATCGTAGACATTTTTGAAAACTCATTCGAATCTTTAATTTATTTACAAGTATGGATATAAAGTTCATAAATTAAACTATACAATGTTATCCATTTATGAAACCTCCACATTTTTATATTTACAAAACCGCGGCCATAAAATATGGCAAGTAAAGAATGCTATCTTCAGTTTTAATATCACTGTTTGATAATACTATGCATTCTCCAACCTTGTTTGAATATACGTTTTTAAAATCCAAAATTGATTTTATAGTAAAGTTATCGGATGATTTGACTTCAATTGGCACTATCTTATTCTTTTTTCTAATAATGAAATCAACTTCTCTTACAGTTTTCTTAAGTTTTTTATCAACTTTAGTATGATATCTTAATTTATGACCATTAGAAACTAAGCATTGAGCAACAAGGTTTTCTATAAACATACCTTCATTAACATGAAGTTTATCAAATAAAATCGCATTATAATATTCATTATCAAAATAACTTCCGTCTGCAAAAGCTAAATCAATCAATAAACCGGTATCTGCCAAATACATCTTAAATCTAATATCATCTAAAGATAGCGACAACGCAGGACTTGGTTCAGATACGTTTCTTGCGACATTTACAATCATTGCATCTTCTAACCAGCCAATTGATTCCTTGTAAAAAGCAAGTCTTGCAGATTTAGCGGCATGAGAAATTACATACTGCTTATCATGCTTAGATAATTCACTAGGGATATTATCAAATAAGTTAAATAAATTATTATTATTAACATCATCTTGATCTTTTATGTCTTCATGATACAAATTAATAATAGTTTTTTTAGTGAAGTCAACTTTGGCAAAGTCTTTAGTCTCCATATACTTGATAATAGATTGCGGCATTCCACCTATGCACATATATGTTCTAAATTTCTTTAATAGTTCTCTACATAAAGTTTGACCAAAGGGTTTCTTCTCTTCTAAATGTTTTCTGATTAATGGGAAAGTATCAAAGTCATTTTCAGTTGCCCAAAGATACTCTTCAAAATCTAAAGGATACATTTCAATGTGCTCTTCTTCGGAAGGAATTAATATCTTTTCTTTTTTTGATTTCTGCCTTATACCAGCAAGAGAACCTGTTTCAATATAATCAAATCTTTTATCTTCTAACAATGTCTTAAGAGCTTGTCTAGCTTTAGGAAATAATTGAATTTCATCCAAAATAATTAATGATTCATGAGGGTAAAGTTTCTTCATATATACTTTTTCAATAGTAATAAAAAACAAATCTAAATCCATAAGGCCATTAACGAACAAGTTTTTTACTTCATCTGATGCTTTTTGGAAATTAATTGTAATGAACGATTTATACTCCTTTTTGCCAAATTCTTCGGCGATTGTTGTTTTACCAGTACGTCTTGCACCTTTAATAAATAATGCATAATCAGGAGCATGTTCATTCTTCCATACAAGCATTTTATCATATATTTTTCGCTTCAAAACTATTTTTCCAGACATAGAAATCACCTCTAATCTATATTAATTATAGTCCTTATTTTATATGAAAGTCAATATCCGCCAACAATTGCGACACATTTTTCATATATGTTTTCAACAATTGCGACATACTTTACTAATTATTCTTTCACTAACTTCATTATTATCTTATTCATTTTTAAAACTGGCTGATAAATTAATCATCTCTTCATACACTTTATTTTTAAAAACCAATTTACCATCTCTTTCCATCTTTTACTTCCATTTTGATATTTTTGCATATAACTATTTATTTATTGGTATGTTAAATATTATTTCTAGTTTAATTCCTTTATTATTGATGAAAAAAATTATGCCAGCTAAAATAGTAAACAACAAAAATGTATAATACTATGAAAATTAAATATTATCTTTAATGTCTTTCATATTTTACATCTTAAAAGTTTAACTGCTATATTGTTTTATAGTTTACTCATTAACTTATTGATAGTGTAACAATTATTTTATATCACTTTTTAGCTCGCTAAAGTTAAAATGTTTTCAAATAATTTAAATACTTTATAAGCAAAAAAGATGTCATCATTATGCATCTTTTTATACTACTAGTCATTCCACATCCATTCTAAAGAAGATAATTCATCTTCTTCATGTAATATAACTTGATCATTATAAAGAAATTTATATGTGCTTTTAACAGCGATGTTTTCTTTAATATAACGACTCATATTTCCTTTTTGTGGAGCTGATAAGTCAAATCCTTTATCATCGATAACATTAAGCACTAATTGATATTTTCCTTTTTTTAATATCAATTCAGATTTTTTTAGCTGTTTTATTTTTACATTATTCCATGTACACATATAATATTCTTTTTCTTTTATTTTAATAAAACATAATACACCAGTAAATGTAAATAGTCCAAAGGGAATGCTTGCAATAGCTAAAGTAACTGCTTTATTATCAGGTAAAACAGAATTATACCAAATATATTTTTTAGGGAAATTTATACCTTTATCTCCTTCAATATATCCTATAGCATTTATAAACAAATGATCTTTTTCATTATATTTTATACTACCTTCAACTGTGTGATACATAGAATAAATATCATGTTTACATTCCATTAAAGGAATATAAGAAAAAGGTCCCATTACTTTTTTCTTTAAGGGATGAAGCTTCCCTAAAGAAAGCTTTCCTTCAAATGATAAATCATCTTGTTTTATCATAAAGTGAAAAATATTATCCTTAAATTCTACTTGCTTGATATCTTTAATATTAAAAGAAGCTTGTTTAGTAATTAGTTGAATTGATTTTCCTTCGTTTGAAATAGCAATAATAATTGCAAATGAAAATCCATCCTTTGCTATGAATTTATAATATTTTCCATAAAATCTATTTTTCTTCACACAAATCACCTTTTTTATATTTACTATCATAATACAATAATGTTATTTTTACAACTTTATCTAGTCAAATAGTATTAAACTTATTTTAAATAAACATTGTCTTTTTATTTTTTTCAACAAACTTAATTTCATCTTTTCTAAGCAAATAATTATCTAAATATATCGGGTTAACTAGAATTTAATTCATTTAATACTTTCTGTGGCATTTGTGATGTATGTTACGTGTCTAATAGATTTCTAGTGAATAAAACACTTTTATCACAATTTTTCAATTCACAACATTACATAAATAAACTTAATTTTTGCTAAAATCAACCGAAAAAGTTTATAAACCTACAAAGTTTTTATTGAATTTTAGTAAAAACTATTGCAAAATAAAAAGTTTTTTTTGGTAATATATGATCAATTAAAGGGGAAAGTGGCATGATAATAAGACCAAACTATTTAGAAAAGTTAAGACCATTTATAGATGTTAAATTGGATAAAATTCTTGCTGGTATAAGAAGATGTGGTAAATCTACAATCTTAGAAATGATAAAAGAGGAACTTCTTTTACGTGATATTGATGAAAAACACATAATCACAAGAAAATACTCAAATGAAGATTATGATAAATCATTTACTTCTAAGAAAATGTATGAAGAATTAAAATCTTTTATGGTTGATGACAATAAATATTATTTCTTGCTTGATGAGCTTCAAGAAATAAATGGTTGGGAAAAAGTTGATAATACTTTGCTTGAAAACTATAACACAGATATTTATGTTATAGGTTCTAACTCAAAACTTATGAGTAATGAGATATCCACATATCTAACAGGTAGATGAGGTTATGAATTATTACTATAATGTTTCACATTCACATGCAAAAACTGCTATAAATTTTAAAATTGGTAAAACAACTGTAAGATAGTAAAGAGGGGATAATCGTCTAATTTGTTTGGTAAAAATGGCTCTATTATCTGATTTTTTATATTAAGAAAAAAAACAGAAATAT
>JALEMY010000051.1 GCA_022767485.1 Erysipelotrichaceae bacterium | reverse complement strand
TATTTTCTTTATTTATGAAGCATGTTTATAAGCAAAAGAAAAAATAATTATTGTTAAGTATTTTAATTATCGATATAATATTATAAATATGAAAGGATGATTTTATGGAAAAAGTTAGAATTCAAGATGATTTATATAACCACGTTAATCAAGAATGGCTAGAAAAAGCTGTTATACCTGATGATAAGCCAACTACAGGAGGCTTTGCTGTTTTAGCAGATGATGTTGAAGAAACATTAATTAAAGACTTAAATTCTATGTGTGAAAAAAATGAATATCCAAATGATTATTTAAAAAGAGCTTGCACATTATATAAAGCTATTAAAAATGTCAAAAAAAGAAATAAAGATGGAGCAAGACCAGCTTTAAGAAATCTAGAAAAGATAAAAAAACTTACTGGTGTAAGTCATTTAAATCGCAATTTAAAAGATTTTGTTTTAAAAGGTTTTCCTTTACCATTTGATATCGCTGTAAGCGATGATATGAAAGATAGTAACAAGCATTGCTTAATGCTTTCAGGCCCTAGTGTTATCTTACCTGATGTATCATATTATAAAGAAGGTATGGAAGGACAAAAGCAAGCTTTACTTGGCATGTGGAAAAATATGGCTAGTGAAGTTTTAAAATATAGTAAACTTTCTAGCGAAGAACAAGCATTATTCATTGATGATACATTAAAATTTGATGCAATTATCGCAACTTTAGTAAAAAGCAATGAAGAATGGAGCGAATATACTAAAAGCTATAATCCAATGAAAACTTCAAAAGTTGCTAGTATGTTAAAACCTATTGCTTTTAAAAAGTTATTAAGCAATTTATTTGGTTTTGTTCCTGAAGTAGTAGTAGTTGCTGAACCTAGATTTTTAAAAGGTTTTAAAACTTTATTCAATCAAGAAAACTTTGAACTATATAAGCATTGGGCATATGTTAAAGAATTATTAGCTTCTACTAATGTATTAAGCGAACAATTAAGAGAAATTGGTTCATCATATCGTAGAGCCTTATCTGGAATTGCTAAAATGTCATCTGTTGAAAAGTTTGCATATCAACTTACTGGTCAATTATTTTCAGAACCTATAGGCTTATATTATGGTGTAAAATATTTTGGAGAAGAAGCTAAAAAAGATGTTGTTGAAATGGTAAATGAAATCATTGAAACATATAAAAGACGAGTAGCAGAAAATGATATTTTAGAGGAAGCTACAAAACAAAAAGCTATCTTAAAACTATCTACTATGAGAGTAAAAATGGGCTATCCTGATAAAGTAGATGAATTTTACGATAAATTAGTATTTGATGAAAAAGCTTCATTATATGATATCGTATGCACTTTATCTAAAGCTTATAAAGAACATTCATTTTCCAAATTAACTTTACCAGTTAATAAGGATTTATGGGTAATGCCTGGTCATATGGTAAATGCTTGTTATAACCCAACTTGCAATGATATTACTTTCCCTGCTGCAATTTTACAAGCGCCATTTTATTCAATCAAACAAACAAGAAGTGAGAATTTAGGTGGTATTGGGGCTGTTATTGGTCATGAAATATCACATGCTTTCGATAATAATGGTGCTAAATGTGATGAAAATGGTAATTTAAATAACTGGTGGAGTAAAAATGACTTCAAAAAGTTTGATAAAAAGACAAAAGCCATGATTAAACAATTTGATGGCATAGAACTTCCATGGGGTAAAGTAAATGGATCATTTATTGTTTCTGAAAATATTGCTGATAATGGAGGCATGGCTGTAACACTTGACATTATGGCTCATATGAATAATAAAAACTATGAAGAATACTTTAAAAACTGGGCTCGTGTTTGGTGTATGAAAGCTAAAGAAGAATATTTAAAATTGCTTTTATCTGTCGATGTTCATGGACCTGCTATTTTACGTGCAAATATCCCGCCTCGTAACTTTAAGGAATGGTATGAAACATTTAATGTTAAAAAGACTGATAAGATGTATATATCACCAAGTAAGCGTATTGTTATTTGGTAGTTATTAAAAAAAAATATAATACTTTAATATAATTGTGTAAGATTTAAATTTTAAGTTAGCAAAAAAGATAAGTTTACTTTACAAAGTGGGCTTATCTTTTTTATTTTAAAATTAATCATTTATTGCATAATTATATTAATAAATATATCATATATGTGAAATTTTTATTATTTATATATTGTAGGTGATAGTGTGATATTTGTTGAAAATTTAGAAAAAATCTTTAAAAAACCCATTCGTAAAAGTGGGATAATAGGGATGTTTAAAACATTGTTTTCAAGAAAATATGAGATAAAAACAGCTGTTAACAAAATTAACTTTACGATTAATGATGGAGAAATAGTGGGTTATATTGGAAGTAATGGGGCTGGTAAATCTACTACTATAAAAATGATGTGTGGAATATTGAATCCAACATCTGGTAAAGTTTTAATTAATGGATTAGAACCATATAAAAAAAGGCAACAGGTAGCTTCATATATTGGAGTTGTTTTTGGACAAAAGACACAATTATGGTGGGATATACCATTAATTGAGTCATTTAATGTTTTAAAAGAAATATATCTTATAAATGATAAAGATTATAAGGAAAGATTTGAATTTTTACAAGAAGTATTAGATATCAAAGATTTTTTAAATCAACCGGTAAGAACATTATCTTTAGGGCAAAGAATGCGCGCTGATTTAGCTGCCTCTTTGCTTCATAATCCTAAAATCTTGTTTTTAGATGAACCCACAATAGGACTTGATGTTTTAGTCAAAGAAAAGATTCGTAATGCAATAATAGAAATGAATAAAAAGTATAATACAACAGTGATATTGACAACGCATGATATGTCTGATATACAAACGCTTTGTAATAGAATCATTATGTCGATAAAGGAAATATCATTTATGATGGGTCAATAAACGATATTAAAAGTAAATTTGGTGATTTAAGAACGATAGAAGTTCAACTTGATAAAGCTAACATAGATGTAGCAAAATTAAATACTTTTGATAACTTAGTTACCTATAATTTTAAAGATGGGACATTATTTATTAAGTTTGATGCTTCGTTGATTTCTCTTGATAAAGTAATTAATGAAATACTTAAAAAATACTGCATAAAAGATATGAAAATTAAAGAAATTACTATTGAAGATATCGCTAAAGATATGCTAAGGAAAGATGAACATGAAGAAAAATAATTATTCAATAAAAAGATTTTTTAAAAAATATCTTCCTTTTAGTAAAAGTGGAATGCTAGATTTATTAGCATATAAAGGGGCAATATACTCATGGTTTTTAATTAGTGCATTATCTTTAATTTGTACATTCTTTTTATGGATTGCGATTTATAAAAATTCACCAAGTGATTCGATCAATGGTTTTACTTTAAAAGAGATGCTAGCATACACATGCTTTATAAATATTGCAAGTTTTGGAGTTAGTGCTGGAAGTACACATGAAAAAATCTCTGATGAAATAAAAGATGGTAGTATAGCCATGCAATTAATAAAACCGATTTCATATCGCTTAAGATTCGTATTCGTTACTCTTGGTAATTACCTTGGAACATTATTTATTTTTACTTTGCCTTTGCTTTTGCTCTCATTAATTGCCCTTCATTTTTTTAAAGTTTTTGTTATTACTTCTTTATTACAATTGTTATTTCATATATTATTATTTATTATTTCTCAATTAGTAGGTTGTATGCTTTATGATGCCTTTAATTATTTCTTTGGATTATGTACTTTTTATACTCAGGCAAGTTTTGGAATGTTTCAATTAAAAGAAGTAATAATTCGTTTTTTATCAGGTTCAATGATTCCTTTGGCTTTTTTTCCTTCTTGGATAAGTAAGATTTTAAATTATTCC
Source organism: Erysipelotrichaceae bacterium (assembly GCA_022767485.1). GTDB lineage: Bacteria > Bacillota_I > Bacilli_A > RFN20 > CAG-631 > CAKPXW01. The sequence goes on along the minus strand of JALEMY010000051.1, from coordinate 3,849 downwards.
CCTTTTGCTTATATAGGTCAAAATCCAACTTTGATTTTACTTTTAAAGCTTGATTTTAAGCAAATTATTATTAATTTACTTATAGCGTTAGTATGGATTGTCGCATTAGAAATCATTAATAGTTTGTTTTATGCTAAAGCAATAAAAAACATCACTATTCAAGGAGGATAGATATGCTTAGATATTTACATTTATATAAAGTTTTTGTAAAAAGAGCAATTAAAGCCCGTTTGGAATATAAAGCTGATGCTTTAATTGGTATTTTATCCTTTTTTATATCAAATATAGCAACGTTTTCTTGTATTTTACTAATTGTTAAAGCTATACCTTCCTTAGATGGCTGGAGTATTTTTGAGTTAGGTTTTTTATATGGCTTTGCAATGCTTCCTAAAGGACTGGATCATTTATTTACGGATTCTTTATGGTTTATTGGCTATTGGTATGTTAAAAATGGTTTTTTTGATAAGCATTTAATTAGACCTATAAATACTTTATTTCAAGTTATAGCCGAAACATTTCAGCCTGAAGCATTTGGTGAATTGATAATTGGAAGTGCATTATGTATTATTTGTGCTTTCAAAATCGATATAAATTTTACTTTTGCTAATGTATTATTACTTATCGTTTCATTTATTTTTGGTGCTTTTATTTTTACTGGCATAAAATTAATAACTTGCTCTTTTGCTTTTTATTTTAAAAGAAGTGGACAATTGATGAATTCAGCCTATATTTTTTGTGATTTTGCTAGGTATCCAGTTTCTATTTTTAATAAACCAATGCAGTTTTTCCTATCATTTATTATGCCTTTTGGCTTAATAATTTCAATTCCTGTACAAATCGTCTTAAAAGGTACATGGAATGCGTATATAGTAATGTTACTAATTATAGCTTTTGCTTTTATCTTTAACATCATAGGTATACTACTTTGGAATAAGGGTGTTAAAGCTTACGAATCTACAGGCTCTTAAAATACACGATATTAATTGTGTATTTTTATTATATTTTATGATAAAATATCTCAGGAATAGGAGAACAAAAAATGAGTGATAACATTTCTTATTGTGGACTTGATTGCCATAAGTGTGAAGCGTATTTAGCAACGATAAATAATGATGATGAATTAAAAAGCCAAGTTGCTAAAAAATGGTCAAGACTAAATAATGTAAATATAACAAAAGATATGATTAATTGTTTAGGGTGCAAAGGCAATAAAGTTAAAACACCATTTTGTGAACATTTATGTAAGATTCGTAAATGCGCAATAAAAAAAGATGTTAGTTTTTGTATAAATTGTGAAACATTTACAGGATGCAAAAAAATTAAAATGATAATAGATAATAATGATTTTTCAAGAAAGGATGAGGAAAATGGAAAACAATAGATATGAATTAAATAAAAACTTAGCTCAAATGTTAAAAGGCGGAGTAATTATGGATGTTACAAATAAGCAACAAGCTATCATTGCAGAAAAAGCTGGTGCATGTGCAGTTATGGCACTTGAAAGAATTCCTGCAGATATTAGAAAAGCAGGTGGTGTGGCTAGAATGAGCGACCCTAAACTAATTAAAGAAATTCAAAGTGTTGTATCTATTCCAGTTATGGCAAAATGCCGTATTGGTCATTTTGTGGAAGCACAAATTCTTGAAGCATTAGAAATTGACTATATTGATGAAAGTGAAGTATTAACACCAGCTGACAATAAATACCATATTAATAAAAAAGACTTTAAAGTACCATTTGTTTGTGGAGCAAAAGATTTAGGAGAAGCATTAAGAAGAATTAATGAAGGCGCAAGCATGATTAGAACTAAAGGCGAACCTGGAACTGGTGATGTAGTTCAAGCAGTTAAACATATGCGCATGATGCAAGAAGAAATTCGTCGTATTTCATCTATGAGATTAGATGAATTATACGATGTTGCTAAAGAATTAAGAGTTCCATATGATTTGGTTTTATACGTACATGATCATAAGAAATTACCAGTTGTAAACTTTGCAGCTGGTGGAGTTGCAACACCTGCTGATGCAGCGTTAATGATGCAACTTGGAGCTGAAGGTGTTTTTGTAGGCTCTGGCATTTTTAAATCTAATAATCCTGAAAAAAGAGCAAAAGCTATCGTCAAAGCTGTAACAAACTATAATGATCCAAAAGTTTTAGCGGAAATCTCTGAAGATTTAGGAGAAGCCATGGTAGGCATTAATGAAGATGAAATCAAACTATTGATGGCTTTAAGAGGTGAGTAATGAAAATAGCGATATTAGCGCTTCAAGGCGCATTTATAGAACATGAAAACATTTTAAAAAAATTAGGTGTTGACTTTTTGGAAATCAGACAAAAAAAAGATGCTTTAGAAGACTTTGATGGTTTAATTATTCCAGGAGGAGAAAGTACTACTCAAGGAAAACTTCTTCATGAATTTGATATTTTTGATGTTTTAAAAGAGAAAATTATTAAAGGTTTACCTGTTTTTGGAACATGTGCAGGGTTAATTTTACTTGCTAAAGAAATAGAAAATGATGATAGAGTTCATTTTTCTACAATGGATATAATAGTTAAAAGAAATGCATATGGAAGACAACTTGCAAGTTTTATTACTAATGATAAGTTTAATGATAAGTTAGTACCGATGGTTTTTATTAGAGCTCCTTATATAAGTAAAGTAACAAAAGACTGTGAAGTTTTAGCTGTTGTGGATGGTAAAATTGTAGCTGCAAGAGAAAATAATCAGTTGGTTTGTGCTTTCCATCCAGAACTTACAAGTGATTATACAGTTCATAAATATTTTCTTTCTATTGTAGAAAATTATTTAAATTCTAATACAAAATAGATCTGACTTTGTCAGGTCTATTTATTTGCAAAATATACACTTATATAAAAATAATAAAAAGATGTATATTTTGCAAAAAAAAGTGTCAATTTTGTAGAATAAATTAGCATTAAATAATTAATATCTTTTTTTAATAGATTTTATGATTTATTATATATATGATATATAAAAAGGTGGATATTATGGAAAAATTTGATGAAAAATATGATAGTGTTTTAAATAACGCTAATGAAAATCTTATAAGATATGAAAAAAGAAAAGTAAAAGATGATTTTAAAGAGCATTTTTATTTTGAAAATGAAACAAGAATTATAAATCATGCTGATGGTTTTATATTTTCTTTACCAACAAATGATTTTAAATATGATTATTCATTAGCTGCTTGTCGTAGTAAATATTATTTTAATGATTGTGTGTTAAATGTTTCTTATGAAGATAAAAACCCTTATTTTAATAAATTAAAAGAAAAAGCATGGGATGTATATCTTGATGAATGGTTGATTCGCTATATTTCAAATGCTGATTTTTTAAAAGCAAATAATATTAAAATAGTCCATGAATCAATTCATGAAAATAATTTTTTAAATCAGTATGAACTAATTCGTTTTTCATATTTTATTAATGATGCTAAAGATTTAAAATATCCCTATTATAATATTGCAATACTTCGTCAAAAAGATGATTATGTTAACTTTTACTTGTTCGTATTAAAATCTAGTAGTGATTCATATGAAACAATGTCTTTTATTATTTCGTCTTTTTTAAAGATAAAAAAAGAAGGGAAATCATGTAATGATGAAATAAATTATGCATTAAAAGAAGATGAAAATTGGAATGAGGAAACTAAAAGATATTTTAATCATTTGAAAAATCAAGATAAAGTTGACTGGGGTATATTTTTAGGAACGATTGTTCATGAAAGTGATTCAAGTTATGAATATTGTAAGAAACGTTATGAAAATGAAACGAAACGACTTGAAAGTAAAATGGAGCATAACTTTGAACTTTTAGCGACATATATG
>JALEMY010000044.1 GCA_022767485.1 Erysipelotrichaceae bacterium | reverse complement strand
TATGAATTTTAAAAAAGACTATTTGTTGTAGTCTTTTTATTTACCATATCGATTTAATTCTTCTCTTATTTCATCTTCATCAACATAAGATAGTAAAGGAATGATATATTTTAATCCATGTCTTCTTAAAAGATATATTGCTTGCAAAGTCATATCATCTTCATCTGCTTTATCGGCAATAGCTAATAAAAATGACATTTTATAATCTTTATCATACTTTAAAATAAAGGAAATATCATCAAAATCTAAATAAGGCAATAGTTCATATAATAAATCATAATTTACTCCATCACTAGAAAAGATACTTTGATATATTTTTTGTTGCTTTGTTGTATGATCAAATTGATTATCTTTATAAGAAAGTATCACATCGATTATTTCCTTAAGTGTCATATTCTTTACCTTTTGATATTTATCTTCCATTTAATCACCTCAAGTATATTATTTACATATTTATTTTTTTTTATATGAGAAACACTTAAAAAATGTTAAAATAAAAACGATGAGGATGATAAAATAATAGAAGTTACAAATTTTACATTTGATAAAGCTGTTATGAAATAAATACAAAGTGTTTAAAAAGTCAAAAATCCCTCATTTTAAAGGAGTTGTTGAAGATGAATAAAAAAAACGAAAAACAATATAAAAAATCTAATAAAGTTGAACTTAGTGAAAACAAGCTTACTATCTTAAAAACTTTTAAGGTTCACAAAGAAGAAGAACTATTAGAATTTTTATATGAACATATTACAAATGATAGTAAAAATAATATTAAGCGCTTATTAGCAAATCATCAAGTATTAGTAAATGGTGCTGCAACAACGCAATTTAACTTTAAAGTATATAAAGAAGATGTTATACAAATTAGTAAAAATGCCATATTAAAGCAAAACAAAGCAAAAATAAAACTTGATATTATTTATGAAGATGATGAACTTATCGTTATCAATAAGCCTTCTGGCCTTCTTTCAATAGAAAGTGACAATGAAAAGAGTAACACTGCTTATCGTATATTAACTGATTATGTCCAAGAAAAAGATAAAAAGGCACGTATTTTTATTGTTCATAGAATCGATAAAGATACTTCAGGTGTCTTACTAGTGGCTAAAAATGAAAAGATAAAAAATGCCTTGCAACATCATTGGCAAGACATTGTCATTTCTCGTGAATATATTGCTATTTGCGAAGGGAAATTTTCTTTAAAAGAGGGCACTGTTCGTTCTTATTTAAAAACTAATGTTAATAATTTGATGTATTCTACAAACGACCATAGAGGACAACTTGCTATCACTCATTATAAAGTAATGAAAGAAAATAATAAATATTCATTGGTCGACGTTCATATCGATACTGGTAGAAAAAATCAAATACGTGTACATATGGGCGATTTAAATCATAAAATTGTCGGCGACAATAAATATGGCCCTGTTAGTAATCCCATTAATCGTTTAGGCTTACATGCTTATATATTGGAATTTATCCATCCTATTAGTAAAAAGAAAATGACATTTAAAGCTAAAATACCTTCATGTTTTGAAAGTCTATTTAAATAAAATGATTCATACACTTTATTAGGTGTATGAAATGAAAATAACAAAAAGAATTATCGATACTATTTTCATTACACTAGAACTTATAGGTTCTAGTCTTTTTGTATTTTATACTACTATAAACAATACTTTTTGTGCCATGCAATGTTTATTTTTTATAATATGTCTTTCTCTTCCTTTATTAATACAAATAATTTTTAAAATAAACATTACTTTTTTAATGTATTTTGTATATGATATTTTTCTTATTATGCATTTCTTTTTAGGAGAAATATTATCATTTTATGTAAAATTTAAATATTTTGACGTTATTTTGCATTTCTTTTCTGCCTGCTTTATTTGTTTTTTTGGATATAGTATCATCCACTACTATTTGCTAAATGCTCATATGAAAATACAAAAAACATTTTCATTTTTATTTGGCCTTGTTAGTGAATACATATGGGAAATAATAGAATATACCATCGATGATATATTTAAGACAAATATGCAAAGATATTTATTTCTTGTAGGTCATAATGCATTATTTGATACAATAAAAGATATGATTGTGGCCATTTTGGGCTGTATTTTATTTTTAATATTGATTAAGAATAATTATTTGAAAAAAATTCATATAAAAAAATCCTTCGATTAGATCAAAGGATTTTTTATATTATTGTTGCTGTTTGTCTTCAACTACTAATTCGCAACCAAATTCTTCCGCATATTTTCTTCCTTGACGGACACATTCTGCTTTAGTTTGATAATGCTTGGAATAAACATGTCCATCAGGTGCTTGTATTTCCCAATTTGATTGTTCTTTACATGGACGACATACAACTTTTTGCTTTCTATTCATTTACTATTTTCCTTTCTACATTTATATTATGGACCATTATTTCCATAATAATACATTATATAAAAGGAATTAATAAATAAATTATACTGAAGCAAGATAAATTACGTAACTTATAAATTCTACAATATCTTCTTTTTGTAATATATTAGTTGTTGTTTCTGATATACTTGGTAGGCAATATACATCAGCACTAGTTTCTGCTTTAAACTTATACATACCATATCCTGCTGAAACGAATTCATAAGTCGATCCTGTTTCACTAATATATGCTGAATTAACAACCATACTACTATAATTAATACTGCTTCCTTCATATGAGAAACCATTAGTTAAGTATTTACCAATAACAATGCGCATCATATTTGAACTAATTAATGTATCTAATTTGTTATTTTGTTTTAAGCTAATCAATAATGCGATATCGATATCAATAACAATAGATCCATCATTAGATATTGTGGCAATACTATCAATAATTCTTCCAAATTCATTTGAAGATAATGATAATATATCAACGTTATTTATATCTTTAATTACATTTGCATCACTTATTAATGAATATAGTGGAACTGCTACACCATCGACATTAACTTTGATGTTATTTGTAATAGTTGCAAGCATTACATCACTAGCAATAATTCTATCTTTTGCAGATAGTGGTAATTTCATATTATCTTGACTAATATTATTAAATTGCGTAATATTCATCGCACTAATTGCATCGAATAGTTTTGTTAATGAATCCACTTTTAATGCTTTGATTGTATTTTCTAATGTTTCTTTATTTTGTAAGTTTTCAACATTAGATAATGGAATCTTAATAGCGCTAACATTCATTACTTCATTAGAAATTGTAGCTCTTAAAATGTATGAATTAGATACGTATGTCATTGCAGAATTAATATGACTCAAATTCAAAGCGTTGAAGTTTGAAACCTCATTTACTTTTACATCACCAAATAAACTATTTAATCCTGCCAATATATTAATGATTTCTGTAGAACTTAAATATCCACTTTCATAAGCATTACCTGGAATAACAATTTCATCACCACCATCATTAATCTTTTCAACTTTATCAGTAATAGTTCCTTTAAAGATCCATGAAGCAGTAATTTCTAAACTAGCAGAATTTAAATTATTTAATGTCAAGTTATCTACTGGAAGTGCAATAACTTTTTCATTTTGAGCAAATAATTTATTAATAACTTCAATGAATGCTTCTATTTCACTTTCACTAACGATATTATTAGAATCGATTGCATGAGATGGAATAATGATGCTTGGTTGATCTTCTAGATGTTTTGTAATTGTTGCACGAAGTATTAATGATGGAATGATATAAGTCTTTGAATCATTAATGTTTTTAACTGTCATGTTATTAACATCAATTGCATTGATAGCTGATGATTCGCCAAACAATGTAACTAATCCTGAAATCATTGTCGTCATTTCACTCGTATCTAATACCTTATTAGCTTCGCCTATATCTGTACGATATGCAGCTAAAGGAATTGCAATACTACTACTTTGTTCTTGTAATTTTCCAGTAATAGTAGCATTTAAGACAAATGAATTACTAATGCTTATCTTAGAATTATCAATATCTTTTAATGTAATTGAATTAATATTAATATTGCTAATACTTGGTGATAAAGCACCTTCTTTATCAAAGATGTTATGTAGACCTGAAATAACGTTATCAATTTCACTACTTGTTAACATTTGCTTTTCAAGATCTTCATATGAAACATTTGGAATAATAATACCGTTAACTGCTTGTCCTTTTAATTGCTTTGTAATAGTAGCATTTAATACTAGTGAATTACTAATTGTTAACTTAGTATCATATATCTTTTGTATTGTAATTGTATTTACATTAACAGTTGATACATTTGATTCTGGATCTAATAAGCCATATAAACCATCGATTAGATAGCTTAATTGATCACTTGCTAGTGATAAGTAAGTATCATCATCATAAGCACTTTCTGGAATAACAACATCCGCTTGTCCTTTTAATTGTTTTGTTATTGTAGCATTTAATATTAATGAATTACTAATACTATCTTTTGAATCATAAATATTTTGTACTGTAATTGTATCTACATTGATATTAGATACGCTTGATGAAGCACCAAGTAATGTATATAAACCATCAATTAACATTGTAAGTTGAGATTCTTGTAAATATTGAAGAGTTAAATCTTCATATGCACTTTCAGGAATAACTACATCTTCTTGTCCTTTTAATTGCTTTGTTATTGTAGCATTTAAAATTAATGATGAACTAATAGTTAGCTTAGTATCATAGATTTTTTGAACAGTAATTGTATCTACATTGATATTAGATACGCTATCATTTTCATCAAGTAAACCACATAATCCATCGATTAATGTTTCAATTTCTGTCGACTTTAATAATACTTTATCTGATGTTGTAAATGCGTCATCTGGTACTACAATATCTGCTTGTTCATTTACATTTTTAGCAATTGTAGCATTTAATATAAATGATGAACTAATATTTACCTTTGCTAAATTGATTTTACCAACTGTAATATCATTTACGCTAATATTAGATACACTATCACTTGCATTTAATAGTTTATATAATCCTTCGATTACATTATCAACTTCAGCTGATATTAACATTTCTTTATCGCTTACATTAACATAAGCATCATCTGGTACTACAATATCAGCTTGTCCTTTTAAATTCTTAGTAATAGTAGCATTAATTACATTTGAATTTTTAATGTTTTCTTTTGAATCATAAATTTTTTGTATTGTAATTGCATCAACACTAATTGCTGTAACCTTTGAGTTATGATCAAGTAAAGTATATAAACAATCGATTAATGCATTAACTTCACTTATTGATAAACATTCACTTGCTTGCAAGTTATATGCACTAGAAGGAACAACAACATCGTCAATATCTTTTAATTGCTTTGTAATTGTGGCATTTAATATAAATGATGCGCTAATATCATCTTTTGCTAAATGAATTTTTTCAACTGTAATATCATCTATAGAAATATTATTTACTGTTGAAGATGATGATAAAATATTACCTAAGCCATCAATTAAGTGATTTAATTCTGCTGTTGATATAATATTTGTTGAAGTAATTGAAGTATCAAAAGCATTGTCTGGAACTACAATATCACTTTGTTTGTTTAATTCATCAGTTAATAACTTTTTAACTATTAATGAAGAAGACAATGAATCTTTAGCATCAACGAGTCTTCCTATAGTAATTGAATCAACATTAATATTATTGAAACTACTATTGCTGTCTAAAATATCTCCAAGAATAGTAATTAATGTATTTGTTTCATTTACTGACAATGCGTCATCTTCTTTTGCTTCAAAAGGAACTTCAATACCATTTTGTTCTAATTGGTTTGCAAGTACACCTCTTAAAATCAAAGACTTACTAAGTGGTCTATTGCCATTTCCATCAACTATATCATTTGTCTTTACAAGAACAGAAATAGTTAAGTTTTCAATGTTTAATAAGTCCATGTAATCAAGTGGTTCTTTTCCTTCTTCAATAAGTTCTTGATTTTTCACATTTTTTAAACTTCTTAGTGCTTGAAGCAAATCATCGATATGAGCTTTGGCGATGACTTTTGTTTCCATTTCTTCATAAACTCCATTTGGAAGTTCAAAACCGCTTAATTGTGATCCTAATTGATTGTCTATATAATTTGTCATTGTAGCACGGATAATTAATGAATTGAATACTCTATCATCTTCAATAACTTTATCCATGATTCTATTTACTTTTTCATCATCAGAGATAGTATCATCAGTAAATATTTCAATTCCTACAGCAAGAAGTGAATCGATTAGATTGATAGTTTCTTTTGAAGTAATCAAGGATGTATCAGTAACATCTTTTGCTTCATTTGGAACTACTATTACCAAATCTCCTGTTGAATCATCAGAAAATTCAATGACATATTTTGATAATGTTGCATGTAAAATACCACAATATCTACTATCTAAATAACCAGAAGAACCTAATATTGGTTTGATTTCTTCTTTGATGGTTCCATCTTCATTTTTTAATTGGTCGACAATTTTAATTGGGTCTTCCATTAAAGATAACATGTCAATTTTTAAATCATCAATTGCACGAATAAGTGCTTTGAATTGATTAGGATTAACAATCTTCATTGATTGACTTGTCAATTGTGTTGAACCATTTTCTTGTTTAACTACTTTTAAGCATTCTTCTTCAGCACTTGTTGCATTATTTGGTACAACAATAACATCAGAAAAATTAGAAACGATTAAATCGGTTAATGTAGCTCTTAAAATATTAGAAGCAAATAAAATGTTTAGATTGCTTTCGTCTTGTTTTGTAGAATCATATAGTTTTTTAGAAGTTAGTAATCCTAAAAGTCTTTCTGTATCTGTATTTAACTTTGCAATATAATCGTCCATGTTTTCAATATCTTTAATATCTGTTGGAACACTTGCACATTCATTAGTTTCTTTATCGTATTTATAATAAACAAACAATTGTTCTAAGTCTATGATGTTAGGATTTGTAAACACATCGATGACTTCTTTCATGGCGCTTCTTTTAATAGCGTTAGTTAAATATTCACCATTTACTTTTTGCAAACTTGTTTCTGTTTCAGAAACAGGAATAACGATGAATGTCTGATTTTCTTTTATTAAATGATTAACTGTGTAATATAAAACGTCACTGCCAGTCAATTCTTCGCTATCAATAGCTGCTAAAATAGCTGGAATTGAACCGATAGGATAATTTAGATTTTTAAGTTGTGAAGCACAATTTTTTATCGTATCGAACACGATATATAGTTCACCATTCTTGTAATTTAATGTTTTATCACCATACCATTTATCAGCAAAACGGTGAGTGCTTTCATCAAGAACTGTTAAATAATCAGGAACGCTAACATAATTAGCAATATCTCCAGACACAGAGCTTAAAATACCTTGAGATTTTGTAGCATCAACAAAGATTTTAATGATGGCATATGATAAAAGATCACTTTGCACAACTGTTTCAGGAGTGAAATTACGAAGTAATGAAAAATCGTATTTTTCAATTGTTTCAAATGGACGAATTTCCTTATTTTCGTAATCATAAGTAATATCGTGAACTATTTTTAATACTGCATTAATTTCATTTTCCCATTGAGTTGAGCTAACAACGCTAGGGTTAATTAATGAAGCAAATTCTGGTGGGATGGTATTACGAACAATTTTTAATACATCAGGAAGTAATTCATTCACAAAGTTTGTTTCTAAAACAGTATTAACAATACTTGAATATTTTGTAGTTTCAACAGATGTTAAGGCAGTTAAATAATTAATATTACCTTCTTCATCTTTAAACTTATCACTATCAATATCTTTATATAAAGAGATAAATCGACCATATAAATCACTATAATCTTCAATCAATTGAGTGAATCCGCCATTTATTGCAAGATCAGCTAGTTTATTTTCAATGCTTGCAATTTCTTCTTGATACTTTGAATTATCAAAACTTTGTTTTATAGCAAGATTACAGCCAATATGGCCTAAAAAGTTTATCGAATTTAAATTTGATAAAGTCAACATGATATCTTCAACTACATCAGCATCTAAATCCATATAATCAAGTTTAGATAAATCACCAAGACTATATACTTTTGATACTAATGAAGCGATAGTTGTCAACTCATTAGTCCAATTTATCGATTCATATTCAACTGAAGATAAATTGCTTGGAATATATTCTGCTACTGCATCAAGGCTTATAGCAATACCAACTAAATTACTACCTAAATTAATTAAAAGATCATCATTAGCTAAAATCTTTAAAACGTTTTCGACATTTTCAATTTGTGATAAGGACAAATTTGTCCAATTGACATTTTCAAAATCGAATCCATTTGTTAAATAAAAAACATTTTCTGCAATTTGAATAATTGAACTTAATTCTTTTCTTAAGGCAAAGGAATAATCGTTTGCTTTTCCAGAGATAATAGAGTCGATAAATAAATCATCAGCATATTGATTGCCGATTTTAACTTTTGTCACATTAATTAGTGTTGATTCTTGGTATTCTTTAATCATTTCAACAGCTTGAACTAATATTGGATTATCATTGCAATAATCTAAAATGAAATCATATAGCGAAACTTCTTCATTATTTGTATCATTAGAAGCTGTTTCGTTATTTTTATTGCCACCTGGTAAAAGATTAAATAATGAGTTAACGATACATAAAATTAAAAATGAAGAAATTAATCCACGGCAAAAGCCACTTGCGATACCTAATGGTTTGAAAATTTTATTGTTACGAAGTTGTTTTTCTTTTCTTGTAATTTGTTTTTCAAGACTTTTATTTTCAACTCCATGGCGTTTAACATATTTTTCTTGTTTTCTTTTAAGTTTTCGCAAATATTTCTTAGATATTTTAAAACGTTTTTTAAAGAATATTGCATATACAAGTTTGTTTATTATGCCAAAAACAATAGCATAGACTATTAAATAAACAATTTTAACTATGTTTTGTAATATTGCAATTAGTGTACTTTGTATTGCTTCATCTTGTAACATTTCATGACTGATATCTAACATATTTGCTAGTGTATAAATAATATAGTCGAACAATGTTGTACAGGCACTTCCATCAATAGGAGGTAAATAAGCAGCAAGATAATCATAAATCATCGTGCTTTTTAAAATAGCTTCGCCTTTAACAAATGGAGCTGTGCACCAAAAAATAGTCCAAAACAAAATGGTTGCAATTAGCTTATATACATTTTTTCTAAAGCCCTGAATAAAACCTACAAGCAATGAGAAAAACATGATAATGCCAATTACTCCAACTAATATCAATTGAATCATAAAATTAATTCTCCTTAAGTATCTCTTATTATTAAATATTATACACTAAACTATTTTTAAATAAAACCTTTATTTAAAAAATAATTTTTTAATCACTTAACTTAATCGATATTACTTTTTTTGTTATTGGATGGATGAATTTAACAAAATAGGCTTGTAAAAAAAATGTTCCTTTTTTGTTATTATTATATAAATTATCTGCAACAAGAGGGTGTGAAATATGAGCAAATGACACCCTAATTTGATGAGTCCTTCCAGTTAATAATTTAACTTCAACAAGACTATTGAAGCCATCAAAAAATAGACGTTTATATTTACTAATAGATAGTTTACCATCATCGCTAATAATTCTTTTTATCGAGCCATTTTCTTTTTTTATTTTTACTTTTATTGTACCTTTTTTGCGTGTTTTTCCTTCGACTAATGCTTTATATTTTTTTATGATTTTTGTCTTAGAAAATATGTTATGTATGTAGCCATTTTTAGCAACAATTACAAGTCCTGAAGTCATTGAATCAAGACGATTAACAAAATGAATTTTCGAAGCGATATGATTGCTATCATAGTAGTATTGAATTTTGTTAGCTAAAGTATTGGTATTATTTTTCTTTGAAGGTTCAATATCTAGATTTTTTTCTTTGTTAACAACCATAATATAATCGTCTTCATAAACGATATCAATTTGCCTATTTAATGGTATAATTGCTGATTTTTCATCATTTAATCTAACTTTTATAATTGAAGGAAAAAAGGGTAGATATTCATTTTTACCATGAACAATTCTACCATTAACACTAACATTTTTATTGAATATTAGTTGATAAATATAGCCATCACTAAAACCTTTTCTTTTTAAAAAAGTGTTGATTTTTACCTTACAAAAAGAAAGAAAAGATAAAACAATTTGCCTATTATTTTTCATAATTCATATATTGTGCTTTTACTAAACTATAATAATAGCCTTTTTTAGCAAGCAACTGCTCGTGAGAGCCAAATTCGACCATTTTACCACGATTTAAAACGATTAGTCGATTGGCGTTTTGCAAAGTTGATAAACGATGAGCAATTATAAAAGTCGTCTTCGTTTTACTAATATTTGCTATCGCATCTTGTATTTCTTTTTCTGTTATCGTATCAAGTGAACTCGTCGCTTCATCAAAAATGAAGATTGAAGGATTAGCAAGTAATGCTCGTGCTATAGCTATTCTTTGTTTTTCTCCACCTGATAATCCTTCTCCTTGTTTTCCAAGTTTACTATCATAACCAAATTCTTTTTTCATGATGAAATCATGAGCTTTAGCCATTTTAGCAACACGTATTACATCATTTAAAGAGGCATTTTCATTACCATATTTGATGTTTTCTAAAATCGTGCCACTAAATAAAAGTGTTTCTTGTAAAACTGCTCCTATTTGTTTTCTATAAGCATAAGAGTCTATTTTACTTATGTCTTGTCCATCTAAATATATTTTTCCGTGATTTGGCGAATAAAGTTTCATAATTAAATTGACAAGCGTCGTTTTTCCACTACCAGAATAACCAACAATACCGATAGTTTCTTTAGGATTAATCTTAAATGATATCTCTTTTAAAACGGGTGCAAAACTAATATAACCAAAACGAACTTTATCAAATACTACTTCTCCTTTAGTTTCAATATTTTCCTTAAAAGAACTATCAAATTCATCTTTTTCATTTAATATATCGTTTATTTTATCAGCTGAAATTGCTAGTTCATTTAATCTTCTTGGAAGTGATGCTAGCATATTAACACTTGTATAAATCATAGATGCATAAGATGTCCATTTTATCAAGTCACCAATTGTAAATACTGTACTTCCATCAACGATACTTTTACTAATGAAATAGTAAATAATAACTTGTGAAAAGCCAAAGATAAAATTGATTATTGGTGTATATGTTGACCAAAACTTTTCTGTATATGTATTGATATCTTTAACATCTTTACTTGCTTTATTAAATCTTTCAACTTCCTTATTTTCTGTACCATAAGTTTTTACAACTTTTATGCCACTTAAAATATCATGCAATGTATTATTAGAACTTGAAACATATTTCCAGTTTTTTTGATATTTTATCCCGATAACTTGCCATAAGCGATTACATATAATAACAACAATAGGTGCAGGTAAGATGACTATCAATGTTAATAATACATTTTGATAAATCATCAATACAGCAATAATAATAAACTGTATCATTGCAAAAATAATATATGTGAAACTTGAAGTCATAACATTAGAAATGGTTGTTACATCATTTGAAATTCTACTAATCAACCCACCGGTAGTTCTTTTATTAGCTGATTGTAAAGACATATGTTGAACTTTATCATAAACTTTAACTCGTAAATCATGAATAAATCCATAGGTAACGTTAAAACTTACTATTCCTTTGAAAAAGCCTAAAACAGAGTTTAAAAAGAAGATTAAAAGCAAAAAGAAAACGAAGAGAACAAATGATGAATTAAACACTTTAGCATCGATAAAATCATCGACAATTTTTTGATATAAAGATGGTCGTATAGTAGATAATAATACCACAAGTAAAGTTATAAATAATTGCAATATTATCCACCATTTATATTTAAGTAAAAACGGTAGAAAATTTTTGATGATGTTTTTTTTCTTATTACAATAAGCGCAATATGTTGATCCTTCTATAAATGGCGTTTGGCATATACTACAATGCTTTTCCATCATATCGCTTTCACCATAAAAACCATCTTGCAAATAAAGATCAATACCAAGTGCAAGAGAGGCTATTTTATCATAGTAATGTTTACTAAATTCTATAATAATATGCTCTTTTTTATCTTTTAAAGCATATAGATATCCTCCGCTATAAGTCGCTTGAACCTTAATTGACTCATATTCGTTAATCCTATATTGTTTAGTTAAAACATTATCGATAAAAACATAAATAATATCATTTGCAACCACTAAAAAACCATCGACATAATGATTATCATGCAAGTCGAAAGAAATAGCATATGTATATGTTACAAAGTGATATTTTTCTTGTATTTTTAAAGGAATGTCTAACTTTAAATTCATACTTTATAAAAAGCTCCTTAACATTTTTATATTCTTATCTTTTTTATTTTGATAATCTTTAATAATGTAGTATGATTCATCACAATCTTTAATTAATAAATCACCATTTTTTGTTGTAAATAAATTATAGATGATATCCTTAACTCTTATCGTTTTATCACCACAATTTGTTTCACAAACAAAAGTGTAATATTTTTGACGATAAGTATGTTTTTTAATCTTTTTAATTTCTGGCATAAAATAGCGCATTGTTAAATCATGTAAAACATATTCTTTATCGTCTTTACTTAAATCATTAATATCTTTTATGATACCTAATTCCTTTTCCCCATCAGAAAAAGAATACTTAATTGATAAATATTTATCAGGACAAGAAAGAGGAAAACAACGATAAATCTTCACACTTTCATATTTTTCATCATTATAATAGCAAGAAAGCAAAACATCTTTTTCGCTAGTAAAATGTAGTTTACTACAATCAAGATAATCCATATTAATCACCTATCCTTATGTGTTTTAAAGCTTCTTGTTGAATGTTATATAATTTAGCAAACTTACCATTTTGCTTTATTAAATCTTGCATGGTTCCTTGTTCAACAATTTTTTTATTATCGATAACAATCAATTGATCAACATCTTTTAATGTCGATAAACGATGAGCAATCATTAATATCGTTCTTCCTTGACTTATCATTTTAATTGATTGTTGAATCAAATGCTCTGTGATGCTATCCATCGCGGAAGTGGCTTCATCAAAAATGATAATCTTTGAATTTAATAATATAGCTCTTGCTATTGATAATCTTTGTCTTTCACCACCAGATAAATTAACTTCTCCTTGTCCAATAATTGTATCATAGCCATCTTGAAGTTTTATGATAAAATCATGCGCATTAGCCATACGTGCAGCATTTATCACTTCATCAAATGTCGCATCTGGTTTAGCATAGCGAATATTTTCTAAAATACTTCCTTTAAATAAATAGGTATCTTGTGAAATCATAGAGACATTTTTGTGTAGTGTTTTAAAAGATAAATCCTTAATGTTGACGCCATCAATTAAAATTTTTCCATCGTTTACATCATATAATCTTGCAAGTAAATTCATTAAAGTTGATTTACCAGCACCAGTTTCCCCAACGATTCCAAGACTAGTGTTTGCTAAAACTTTAAATGATATATTTTTTAATATTTCTTTATTTGCTTCATAGGAAAAAGAGACATTTTTAAACTCGATATCACCATGAATATTTTCAAGTTCAATAGGTTTTTCACTTTCATTAACTTCTATATCAGCATCGATAATTTCAAAAATTCTTCCTGCGCTATTTAAAACTCTTGGCATACCAACAAATATTATATCCGTAAGTCTTTCAAGTGGCGCATATAATAAATCAAGTCCGCCAATAAAAGTTGATAAATCTCCATAATCAAAGTTTTGACTTGTAGCTACCATGTATCCTCCATATCCCCATACAGCAAATAAAGATAAAGAGATTAAAAAAGAAACATTTTGCCTTATAAAAGAAGTAAAGATACTATTTTTTTTGAAAACTTTATTATTTCTTCTTGAAATATCTTCAAATCTATCGGTTTCTTTTTTACTTGCAGAAAACACTTTTACAACGCGGAAACCTTCAAGAGTATCAGATACAATATCATTTAATTCACTATTACGATTGTTATTTTGATGCCAATTTCTTTTAAAGATAGGAGAAGCCTTAATAAATATTGCAACTACAAATGGTAATGGAATAAAAACTAGTAAAGAAAGAAGAGGATTTAAAAATAAAAGATAAATATAAACGCCAATAATTTGTAATAAATTAGTACAAAAATATGGAATATCATCGACAATATAATAAAAGATCATATTGGAATCCCAAACGACTCTGTTCATTAAATTACCTGTTTCTTTATCATTAAAAAAGCTTAATGAAAGCTTTTGCATTGAAGAAAATACTTCGCATTTAATGTCGTAGCAAATGTTAGCAGAAACCTTGGCTACTATTCTTCCATATATCATTGTTATAATTGTCGAAATTATTTTCAAAGATAGATAAAAAGAGATGAATAACAATACTTTACCATACCATCTACCATCAATAGCTAATATTTCATTATATAGTATTTGACCTGTTAATATTGGCATAAAAACGCCTAAAAGTGCTGATAATATAAGTATAAAAACTATCGTAAAAAAAACCAATTTATATTTTTTTATATATTTAAACAAACGAAAAAACGTGTTCTTATTTATGTGTTTCTTATTTTTTTCTTCATCTTTTTTAATATTTAATATTTCCTTGCTTTGATAATCTTCTTCACTTAAAGTTAACGATAAAGCTTTTAAAGCAAGCCTTTCAAATAAAGAAAAAACCTTTGTCTGCTCTTTTTCAAAAAAACCAATAACATTTACGCTATCATCATTTTTAACAAGCATTATTTTTCCATAATTTAATAAATAATCAATTTTAATTTCTTTAATATCTTTTTTATTAAATTCATACAATAATTTTTTAAAATTATCAAAAATATATAAGGAGTTATTTGCAATAACATAATGAACTTTATTATAGTTCATATTAAAATCGATATTTGAAAAAACATATAAAGTGACATCATTTATATGATTGTTTTTTAATAATTCTTTTATTTCTTCGTCGATTGGTAAAATAAAATCCATTTATTTCTCCTTGAATTATTTAGTCGTTGAACCAAAACCAAATTCTCTTTTTTCATCGCAAGAATCATCTTCTGTAAGGCCATAATTTAAAAAGATGCCTTGAACAAATCCTTGTCCTTTATTAACAACTAGCGTTTTTTCACTTTTGCTATCATTTGTTATTTTTACTAAAATATGTCCTTCATTTTTAGCAAAGTAATAATCAGAATCGATAATACCTACTGTATTATCCAATTGAAGTCTATATTTAAATCCTTGACCTGAACGAGGAAAAAGAGCTAAAAACCAGCCATCTTCTATTTTTACTTTTATACCTGTGGGAATAAGTATAGTATCAGATGGTTTTAATGTAAAAGAATAAGGCGCAAAAAAATCATATCCTGCAGAACCAAAAGTTGCTCTTTTAGGTAATAAAATATCATTATAAATACCTTTGATATCATTAGACTCTTTAATTTCTAATGCTGCATCTTTTTCAAATTGTTCATAAGTTACTTTTTCAAATTTTGCGACTTTCATTTTCTTTTTTCCTCACTTATATTAGTATATCATTATTTTCATAAAAAACTAATAAAAACTTGATATTTTACTATTGTAAATAGTACATTTGATATTTTACGTGCTCTACAAATGTGTTATAATAGCATAAGGGTGATAAAAATGGCAAAAAATTTTTCTTATGAATTATTACATGTTGATAAAAAAAGTGGTGCAAGATATGGAGTAATACACACTTTACATGGTGATGTTTATACCCCAATGTTTATGCCTGTTGGTACTTGTGCTACTGTAAAATATATTTCACCAGAAGAACTTTATGAAATGGATTCACAAGTTATTTTAGCTAATACTTATCATTGCTTTTTAAGACCAGGTGAAGATGTAATAGCACATGCTGGTGGCTTACATAAATTTATGAATTATAAAAAACCAATGCTTACTGATTCTGGAGGATTTCAAGTTTTTTCTTTAGCTAAAAATAGAAAAATTAGTGAAGAAGGCGTTAAGTTCAAGTCTCATTTAGATGGTTCTTCTATGTTTTTATCGCCAGAAAAATCGATAGAGATTCAAAATAAATTAGGCGCTGATATCATTATGAGTTTCGATGAATGTCCTCCTTATCCTTGCGATTATGAATATATGAAAAAATCGATTGAAAGAACTTTAAGATGGGCAAAAAGAGGAAAAGATGCTCATAACAATGATAAGCAAGCGTTATTTGGCATTTGCCAAGGTGGAGAATATGAAGATTTAAGAAAATATTCTACCACTAAAACTGTTGAAATGGATTTTGATGGGTATTCAATTGGTGGTACTGCCCTTGGAGAAAGCAAAGAAGTAATGCACAAAATGATTGAATATACCGTTAAATATTTACCAGAAAATAAACCTAGATATTTAATGGGGGTTGGAACACCTGAAGATTTATTTGAAGGTGTTAAGCGTGGCGTTGACATGTTTGATTGCGTATTACCAACAAGAATTGCTCGACACGGAGCTATATTAACGCACAATGGGAAAATAAACATACGCGATAAAAAATATGAGTATGACTTATCCCCACTTGATGAAAAATGCGATTGCATCACATGTAAAAATTATACAAAATCTTATTTGCGCCACTTATATAAATGTGAAGAAGGATTTGGAAAAAGATTGTTATCAATTCACAATCTACATTTTTTACTTGAAATAACAAGCAATATGCGCAAAGCCATTCAAGAAGATCGCTTTGAAGAATATGAAAAGGAGTTTATGGAACAATATGGACAAGGAAAACCAACAACTCTTATTAAGTGATTTCGACTATTATTTACCACAAAACTTAATTGCCCAAACACCACTTCTTAAAAGAGATGAATCGAAACTATTAGTGTTAAATCGTGAAAATAAAACCTATGAAGATAAAAAATTTTACGATATTATCGATATTTTAAAACCAGGTGATGTCTTGGTAAGAAACAATTCAAAAGTTATTCCAGCAAGAATTTATGGTTATAAAGAAGAAACACATGCCCACATTGAATTACTTCTTTTAAAGCAACTTGAAGGTGATGTGTGGGAATGTCTAATAAAAGGAGCCAAAAAGGTAAACGAAGGAACAAAATTAATCTTTGATGAAAATCTACTAAAAGGAGTTATCGAAAAAAAATTTACTGAGGGCTTAGTTCATGTAAAATTTATTTATAATGGCATTTTTAACGAAATACTTGATAAGCTTGGAACTATGCCTCTACCTCCATATATTAAAGAAAAATTAAAAGATCAAAGTCGTTATCAAACTGTTTATGCAAAAATTGATGGAAGTTCTGCCGCTCCTACCGCCGGATTA
>JALEMY010000039.1 GCA_022767485.1 Erysipelotrichaceae bacterium | reverse complement strand
TGCTACAGGAATTGCCGTTGGAATGGCAACAAATATTCCACCACATAACCTTGCAGAAACAATAGATGCAGCACTTGCAATTTATGAAAATCCAGATATTACTATTCATGAGTTATTAAATATTATTCCTGGACCAGATTTCCCAACTGGCGCATTTATCATGAAAAAATCGGGAATTGTAAAAGCTTATGAAACAGGACAAGGCTCAATTATTATTCGTTCAAAAACAAGAATTGAAAACATGTCTAATGGTAAAACAAGAATTGTTGTTGAAGAAATACCTTATGGTGTAAATAAAGCAACAATGATTGAAAAAATCGGTGATTTAGCAAGAGATAAAGTAATTGATGGCTTAACGGATATTCGTGATGAATCATCTGGTGAAGATATTCGTGTTGTTATAGAACTTAGAAAAGATGTCGTTGCTGAAGTAGTATTAAATCAATTATTTAAATTAACTCCTCTTCAAATTTCATATGGTATGAACATGTTAGTTTTAGTAAATGGTGAACCAAAAGTGTTAGGTATCAAACCATTACTTCAATTTTATATGGAACATCAATTTGATGTTGTTTCTAGAAGAATTCGTTTTGATTTGAATAAAGATGAAGAAAGAGCACATATTTTAGAAGGTTTAATTACAGCCTTATTAAATATTGACGAAGTTGTTGATACGATTAAAAAAGCAAAGAACAATGATGATTCTATTATTCAATTATGTAGTAGATTTTCATTATCTGAAAAGCAAGCAAAAGCGGTATTAGGAATGACTCTTTCTAAATTAAATTCGTTAGAAACTGAAAAAATCGAATCTGAATACAAAGAAATCAAAGCTGAAATTGAAGAATTTAAACGTATTTTATCGGATAAAAACGAAGTATACAAGGTTATCAAAAAAGAAATGCTTGAAATTAAAGACAAGTATTCTGATAAGAGAAGATCACAAATTATTGGTGGAGAATTCAATATCGATGATGAAGATTTAATTCCAAAGGAAGACATCATTATTACATTGACAGTAAAAGGTTACATTAAACGAGTTCCGTTTGATACATATCGCACACAAAAGCGTGGTGGAAAAGGAATGAAGGGAATGACGACAAACGATGATGACGTAGTTGATAAAATCATTACTGCTAATACGCATGAGGATGTATTATTCTTTACTAACTATGGTAGAGTATATCGAGTTCGTGGTCATCAAATTCCTGAATATTCAAGAACAGCAAAAGGGATTCCAGCAGTTAACTTCTTAAAAATCGATCAAAACGAAAGTATTCGTTCTATTATTTCAATTAATAATGAGGAAGAAAACTTAACAGATGAACACTCATTGGTATTTGTAACTAAAAAAGGTATAATCAAGCGTGTTTATCTATCTGAATTCATAAGAATTAATCAAAATGGTAAAAAAGCAATTAATTTAAAAGAAGATGATGAACTAATAGATGTAAAATTAACAGACGGTTTGGCAGAAATATTTATTGCTTCAAGCAATGGCAAAGTGGTACGTTTCAACGAAGAAGATGTTCGTTGCATGGGTAGAACGGCTTCTGGTGTTAAAGGTATCAATGTTGGTGATGGAAACGTTGTTGGTGTTGCGACATCACTTGAAGGAAAATATATTTTAGTTATTTCAGAAAACGGTTATGGTAAGAAATCAAAGATGGAAGACTATCGTTTAACAAAACGTGGTGGACAAGGTGTCTTAACTATAAAATCTTCCGAAAAGAATGGAAAATTAGCTAAGATTGTTGCGGTTGATGGCGATGAAGATATTTTGGTTGTGACAAACCTTGGTATTATTATTCGTACATCATTAAAAGAAGTAAATGTTGCTAGCAGAAACACTTTGGGAGTTAGAATTATAAAACTTTCAAATAATCAAATAGTTTCATCTCTTTGTGTAACTGATGCAATCGATGAAGAAGAGGAAGAAACTTCTTTAACAAATGATCATAGCAATGAAAATGAAGATGCTACAGTAGTAGAAAACGACGATACAAACGTTGAAAATACTGAAGAATAAATAAAGAAATCGAGGAAAAAAATATGATTGATATAGCAATTTTAAGGAATAATCCTGAATTAGTTAAAGAAAACATTAAAAAGAAATTTCAAGATCATAAATTACCTTTAGTAGATGAAATATTAGATGTTGATAAAAAGTGTCGCGAATTCGTTACTAAAGGTAGCGAACTTCGTGGACAAAAAAATGAAATGAGTAAGAAAATTGGATTCTTTATGAAAAATAAAGATTTTGAAAAAGCAACTGAGATAAAAGAAAATATCACTAAAATCGATGAAGAATTAAAAGAACTTGAAGTGAAAGAAAACGAACTAATCGATTTAAGAACAAAGATGATGATGAAGATTCCAAATTTCTTAGATCCAGAAGTTCCACTTGGTAAAGATGATAGTCAAAATGTTGAATTAGAAAAATTTGGTGAACCAGCATTAAAACCTTTTGATATTCCATACCATACACAAATTATGGAAAGTTTTAATGGGATTGATATCGATTCTGCAAGAAGAGTTGCTGGTAATGGCTTTTATTATTTAACAGGCGACATAGCAAGATTGCATTCAGCGGTTCTTACATATGCAAGAGATTTTATGATCGATCGTGGTTTTACATACGTGCTTCCTCCATTTATGATTCGTAGCAGCGTAGTTACTGGAGTTATGTCATTTGAAGAAATGGATGCAATGATGTATAAAATTGAAGGTGAAGACTTGTATTTAATTGGTACTTCTGAACATTCAATGATTGGACGTTTTATCGATCAAATTATTTCTGAAAAAGAATTGCCATATGTAATGACTTCTTATTCTCCATGTTTTAGAAAAGAAAAAGGTGCACATGGTATTGAAGAAAGAGGAGTATATCGTATTCACCAATTTGAGAAGCAAGAAATGATCGTTGTTTGTAAACCTGAAGAATCACGTGTTTGGTTTGAAAAATTATATAAAAATACAGTTGATTTATTCCGTTCTATGGATATTCCTGTAAGAACTCTTGAATGTTGTTCTGGTGATTTGGCTGATTTAAAATGTCGTTCTATTGATGTTGAAGCTTGGTCTCCTCGTCAACAAAAATATTTTGAAGTAGGTTCTTGTTCAAATCTAACTGATGCGCAAGCTCGTAGACTTTCCATTAGAGTTAAAGATGAAAAAGGAAACAAATATTTTCCTCATACATTAAATAATACAGTTGTTGCTTCTCCTCGTATGTTAATTGCCTTACTTGAAAACAATTTAAATGAAGATGGAAGCGTAAATATTCCTAAAGTATTGCAACCATATATGGGTGGCAAAACAAAGCTAGTTGCAAATAAAAAATAAGAAAGAAAAGTGCACTATTTTGTGCACTTTTAATTGATAATATGGGATATAAAATAAAAAACATTACAATTGATGGAAATGTTGTTTTAGCTCCGATGGCAGGTGTAAGCAATATCGCTTATCGCAAAATGTGTAAAAAATATCATGCCGCTATGGTCACTACAGAAATGATTTCTGATAAAGGCATTTTTTATAAAGATAAAAAGACATTGGATATGGCGCGTATTGATGAAAACGAACACCCAATTGCTATACAAATTTTTGGTGGATCTATCGATACTTTGTTATATGCTGCTAAATGGGTAGATACACAAAGTAATGCAGATATTATCGATATTAATATGGGCTGCCCTGTGCCAAAAGTGATTAAAAGTAACTCGGGAAGTGACTATTTAAAAGATGTTAATAGAATATACAATACAGTTAAAACTATCGTTGAAAACGTAAAAAAACCAGTTACAGTAAAAATTAGAATAGGATGGGACCATCAAAGTATTAATGTCTTTGAAGTTTGCGACGCAATAATTGCTGCTGGGGCGAGTGCTATAACTATACATGGAAGAACAAAAAGTGATTTATATTCAGGAAAAGTCGACTATGATTTAATTAGACAAGTAAAAGAAAAACACATGGATTTTCCTATTATTGCAAATGGTGATATAAAGACTCCACTTGAAGCAAAGCAAATACTTGAATACACACATTGCGATGCGATAATGATTGGAAGAGCCAGTTATGGTAATCCATATATTTTTAAGCAAATAGACCACTATTTGAAAAAAAATGAACTGCTTAAAGACATGGATTTATCAGAAAAAATCGATATTTTAAAAGAATATGCTAAAGATTTAATTAGGTATAAAGGTGAAGTTATAGCAATAAAAGAACTTCGCGGGCAAGCAGGATGGTTTGTAAAAAACTGTCCTAATGGCGCTAAAATTAGAAACGAACTAACAAGTATTAAAACCTATCAAGAACTAGAAACCATTCTTAATAATATAAATTTTAAAAGCGACATATAAATGCTTTGAATATCAAAGCATATGGACGCTTTTTTTATTTTTGTGACAAAAAGTTAAAGACTTAATTATTTTTTTGATAAATATTTCACTTTTTTTCTTAATACTATGTATTAATTTTTAATTGTGATATAATTTTATTGAATTTAAAAATATCATTTTTAAAATTTGGAGGAAAAGAAATGAAAAGTAATAAGTGCATGCTATTAGCATCTATTGTTTCTATAGTGTTGGCTGGTTGCAATGATACTACTATTTCTAATAGTGAAAACGAATCGGACTTTTCAAATTATGAAAGCGAAGATGAATCTAATATGAGTGATAGTTTTTCTTCTTTTGAAGAAAGTTCTTCTTTTGAGGAAAGTATAACTAGCAGTAATGAAAGTATAAGTAGCGAAGAATCATCAATAAATGAAAGTTCTTCTTACTCTGATGAATATGTTTATGATTACGAAGTCCATGAAGATTTTCCTTTTGAACAACAAGGTTTTAAACAGCCAACTGTTGAAGAAAAAAGTCCATTAGATGAATATACACCAATAACTTTTGATGCCACTACTTATCAAACATCAATATCAAAATTGCACGATGGGGTGGATTTATATGCTACTACATATAAATTAAATAATGGTAGCCAAGTAAGCCCATATTGCGTAGTGGTTGACTTAACAAAAGCAAACATTGTTGCTGGAAGTTATAATAACGTTACAGACACATCTTTTAGAAACTTGTCAACTCCTATTTCACAAGCACTTGCTTGGCAAAACGATAATGAAGGAAAAGAATTTATTGCAGTTACCAATGCTGATTTTTTTGGTAGTACTTGCGTTAATGCTTTTGTCAAAGATGGCGTTATTTTAAAATCATCTCATAATTCTGATACATCTGATGTTCCAGTATCAAAGCCGATGTTATTTGGTGTTTCTTCCTCGGGAGCAAGAATCGCACCAATTTCAACATTGAATTCATATTCTGATAATTTAAAATCCTCTTTATCGAAAAAAGGAATAATTTTTTATAATGAAGATGGTAGTGAAAATGGGACTTTTGCTTATATTGCTGATTCAGCATTAAACACTAGCACAATTGGTGTTATAACAATTATGAATCAGAAAAAAACTATTCCAAGCGCTTCAAAGGCTTTCTTATTTAAAAAAATACAACAAGAACGTTGTGAAGAAAAAGAAGTTAGAGGCTGCATAGTAAAAGAAATAACAGGAACACCATCGGTTACAATTACCAACGATGAATATGGCTATATTACAGTTGGTTCTAAAGTAGCTAAGGCATTGAAGGTTGGAGATTATTTTGCAGCTATCGACAATTGTGTTTTTTCAACTGGTGGGCAATGGAATTATTATGACACGATTATTGGTTGTCGTCATTCATTAGTTGAAAATGGTAATATTGCTAATAGTGTTGCAAAAGAAACACAAAATGGGGCAGCTAGTCGCGTTCCACGTAGTGCCGTTGGAATAACATCCGATGGAAAAGTTGTGATAGTTTCTGTTGAAGATTTACATTATGGTGGTAAAGCTTCAAATTGCACGGGATTAACTCTTACACAACTTGCAGACTTTATGCGATATTTTGGTTGTTATGATGCAGCAAATTTTGATGGTGGAGGCTCCACTCAATTAATCACCAATCAAAATGGAACATATACTGTACAAACAAGATCATCTGACACAGGATCTTATGATGTTTATCAAACTAGAAAAGTATTAAATTCGATAATAGTTACGACAAAATAGATTTATTAGCAACAAGGAGGTAATGTTATGGAGTTGAAAAAAGCGATGATGTCTTTTGCTATTTTGATATTATTAGCAAGTTGTTCATCATCTTTGTCAACAACAGCTATTGATCCTGCTCAACTACAAATTAGTGTTAACAAGATCAATAGTCGATTGGAAGGAGTTGAAAATGATTATTACAATTATATTCAACGAGTAGATAAAAAATATCAAGATAATTATTTATCAAGTGATTGTAAGCAAGAAATAAGCCCTAGTGGATATCCTATTAATTCATCACTTATCGAGACAGAATATGTGCCAAGTGATGCCAATGCTGTAGTTGCAATGAAGCAAACTTCAATCACATATCAAACGAGCGATTTTACTTCAGCAAAGTTTGGAAGATATCGTTTAGAGGTGGAATATTTTATTCCATCTACTTTTGCTTCTTCTGCGCTTGTTAAAGTAGAAATCGATGGTGCTTCTCCATTTAATGAAGCAAATACAATCTTACTACCTTTACAATTTGAAGATAACATTTCAACGCTGCCAAATGGCAATAAAAACTTTGATTCTTATACTTCAAAGTATGGAGATCAAATGTCTCCAAGGCAAAAGCGAATTTTATCTTGGCAAAAAGAAGGTATTTATGAATCGCAATATACAACATCGCAACCACTTGTTTTTGAATTATCATCAATCAATCCTACAATTACTATTACTAACCTTTCTGATGATTATTTTTATATTGGTAAAATAACTTTAATTCCTGTTACGAATCAATTATCATATAGTGAATATTATCAACAACAAGAATCAAAAAGCCAAGGTAATGATAACATTGAATTAAATGCTATCGAATATACAAGTAAAAACACTAACGATGTGACAGTAGCAAACGAACAATCACCTAGTGTTACTCCTTATGATTATAATCGTAAACTATTGAATGTTACATCAGGTTGGGATCAATCAGGACAAGAAATCTCTTGGGATTTAAACGTTGAATCAGCAGGATTTTATCCATTAACATTCCACTATTATAACGACAACGATAACTTTCCATTATTTAGAAAAATAGAAATAAATGGAGAAGTTCCTTTCAAAGAAGTAGTCAATTATTCTTTTCCAACAACAGGTCCTTATTATGCTAACCATGTTGTTAGTGATAAAGATGGAAATCCTTACTATTTTTATTTAAAATCAGGGCATAATACTATTTCTGTTACCGCAACAATTGAACCACTACTTGAAGTTTACAACAATTTGATGGCGGTTTATGATGATATCAATGATTTTTCAATTCAAATTAGAAAAATTACTGGAGCAACAATCGATCAAAATAAAGAATATGAATTAGTACAATATTTTCCTGAAACATTGTCCGTTTTAAAGGCTTATAAAAACATCATTATCGATTCATATAATAAACTTTATGATTTCGTTGGTAACGATAAATCATCAAGTGTATTATCATATTTCCAAAGAATGAGAGAAATTATTGATGAGTTAATAGATGAGCCAAATGACTTGCCTTTAAAACTTAATTTATTTTCATCAGGTGATAACTGTTTAGCAAAGCTTGTAGCTGATACGGCAAACACTTTACAAAATACTAATATGGTTCTTGATACAATCTATGTGACAAATGACTCATCAAAGATTAGACCTAGCAATTCTTCTTTCTTTTCATCATTTTATTCTTCTCTTGTCACTTTAGGACAAACATTTACATCGGATAAATATAAAACAATTTTAAATGATGGCGAACTTAATATTTGGTCAGCACGTTCGCAAGCATACAATGATATTTTACAAACATACGCTGATAATGAATTTACACCAAATACTAAATGTGAAGAATTTCCTAATGGTATTAAGGTTAATATTCGTCAAATGCCTAGTGAAGACAACTTGATTTATGCCTATGCTGCAAATACGGTTCCAGATTTAGTTTTAGGAATTAACTCTGGAAGAGCATTTGAATTTGCTCTTCGTGGTGATGCTGCTTATCCACTTAGCGATTTTGATGACACTTGGAAATATAAAAATAATTATTGGGGATTTACTCCTTATTATTTCGATGTTGTAGATAATATGCCTCGTGGACAATTGATGTCAATGCTATATAATGACAAATTTTATTCTTTACCAGAATCAACAAGTGCAGAATTAATGTTTTCTCGTGATGATATTATGAATGTAATGGGAGATAAAGGGGAGGCACTACCAATTCCACAAACATGGGAAGAAGTTGTTGGTATCTTATCTCGTTTACAATCAGCTGGCAGAAACTTTTATTATTCAGCTAGCGCTTCAGGGTCATTAAAATCTTTATCAGCAACCGCTCAATTTATTTTACAAAACAACGGTTCGATTTTATCATCAGATGCTTTTACAACTGATTTAAGAAACCAAAATACATATGAAGGCATTAAATTATTAACAGATTTATATACGATTTATGCATTACCAACTGAAGTTGGTTCATTTTACAACCACTTTAGATATGGGACATATCCTTTAGGTATTGGTGATGTTGGTATGTATTTACAATTAAAATATGTTGCACCAGAACTTTTAGGTAAATGGTCAGTTCATCAAATTCCAGGAATCAAGCAAGAAGTTTTGCAAGATGGTACATATAAGGATTTAAATCATGATGGAGAAGAAGATGAAATATCTCGTTGGTATATATCGAATGGTTCATCAGCTATGATATTTAACAATTCAAAGATGATTGATGAAGCGTGGTTATTTTTACAATGGTGGATGTCAACTAGTGTACAAGAAGCCTTCACTGAAGCACTTCAATCAACATTTGGCCCATCGGTAGTTTGGTTTTCTGCTAATTTAGATGCAGCACAATCATTACCAATTGATTCAGAAGTTAGAAAAGTTGTATTAAAACAAGTTAAATGGATTATAGATTTACAACAAATACCAGGACAATACATGCTTCAAAGAGGCTTGTCTGATATATGGAATACAGTTGTATTTGGTACATCATCTTCTGGTAATTCAACAGGAAAGCTAACTGTTGGTGAAGCAATCGACTTACAAAAAGTAATTATCGATAGAGAAATTCAAAGAAAAATGGATGAATTTGGCTATTATGACTCAAAAAACGGCGTTGCAAATAGAGAATATATTTTAAGAAACTTTGATTGGATTGAAGCTTGCCAAGAAAACTTTAAAAATAATGTAAGTGGTGGTAATGCTTCAACATCGAGTTGTCCAATTTAAAAGAGGTGAAGCAAAATGATTAAGTTAATAAAGGATAAAGCAAATAATCCTTTAAAAGTAAAAATAAAAAGAAACTCTAAAACAAATGGTATCAATGGCTCACCATGGTCAACATTCTTTCTAGTTTCACCATATATTCTATTATTTACAGTATTTATCGCCTTACCAGTTTTTATTTCAGCATTATTATCACTAACTTACTATAATGCCATTGAATTTCCAACATTTGTCGGTTTTAGAAATTATATTAATATGTTTTCTGTAGACCGTGACTTTATGCAATATGTAGTTCCACAAACACTTATTTTCTCAATTATAGTTGGCCCTGGAGGTTACTTGCTATCATTTCTTATCGCATGGATGTTAGCTCAACTTCCTAAGACATTAAGAACTATATTAGCATTAATTGTTTATACACCATCTCTTGCAGGTGGCGTATTAATTGGAGTAATATGGAAGTCATTATTCTCTGGTGACCAATGGGGTTATTTAAATGCCTTTTTGATGAATCTAGGACTCATTAATTCACCAATATCGTATCTGACCGACCCTAGATATTTACTACCAATTACAATATTTGTTGCCTTATGGAGTTCATTTGGTATCGGTTTCCTATCAATTTTATCTGCTTTATGTAATTTAGATCCTGAATTATATGAAGCTGCTCATATCGATGGAATAAAAAATCGTTTCCAAGAAACAATTTACGTTACGATACCACAAATGAGAGGTTCTATGTACTTTGCTGCTATCATGTCGATTACGAATGCAATGTCAGCTGGTACACTAGCGGTTAGTTTATCTGGTTCTAACCCGACTCCACAAAAATCAGCACAAACCATCTTAGTACATATGAATGACTATGCTTTCATACGTAACGAACTTGGTTATGCGTCTGCCTTATCAGTTGCATTATTATTATTTACATTGTTATTTTCTAAAGTTGCCGGCATGTTGTTTGGCAATAAAGATTAGGAGGTGAAATTATGGCCGCATTTCAAGTTATTCAATTGAATCCCAAGAAATTTCAAGCAAGTCAAATTAAGTTTTTAATTATCTTGCTGCCCATTTGTGCTGTTATGATTTTACCACTTATTTATATTTTTTGTCAGGCGTTTAAGCCTCTTGATGAGTTATTTTATTTCCCACCAAGAATTATCGTATATAATCCAACGCTAGCTAATTTCCAAGAATTGTTCCGTTTAGCACGAATTACAGGACTTCCTTGGTTAAGATATTTAATCAATTCATTATTAATTACCATTATTTATGTTGTGGCTGTCTTATTTATTACATTAACAGCTGGTTATGCTTTTTCAAAGAAGCAATTTAAGATAAAAAAAGTTTTCTTTCAAATCAACCAACTAGCCTTAATGTTTATTGCTGTTGCAGTGCAAATACCAACATATTTAATCGTTTCTGCTTTAGGACTTATCGATACATTTTGGGTACATATCATTCCATCTCTTGCCGTTCCAACATATTTATTTTTAATGAAACAAAATATTGATGAGGTACCTCGTGAAATATTAGAATCAGCAAGACTAGATGGTGCAAATGATTTCCAAATCATTACAAAATTTGTAATGCCACTGGTAAAACCAACAATTGCTACGATCGCAATTTTAGCTTTCCAAGCAATATGGAATTCTGGAGGAGCAAGTACGATTTATTTAAACTCTGAAAGTTTAAAAACTCTTCCTTATTATTTAGGGTTGCTAGCATCACAAGCAGGTATTCAAGCAACGGGTGTTTCTGCTGCAAGCTCGTTGATTACATTTTTACCAAACTTGATTATCTTTATTGTTATGCAATCTAAAGTTATGAATACAATGGCAAGGTCAGGTATTAAGTAATATGGAAAAGAAAAATATTAAATACTATGTAGGATTAGTTTTATCTATAATTATTATAATTGCAGCATTAATTCCAACAACTTCAACAAATATTAACGCGACAAGCGCTACGACTTATACGATGACGAGAAATGCTGATGGTCAATATATTCGTTGTCAAGATGGCTACTTGCCACAAACAACTTACGATAGAATTGGTTTAAATTCACCACAAGATATGGTTATCGATGAAGTATATGAAGGTAATAAACTTGTCGAATATGGCTATATATTAAATCAAGGTGATTTAAATAATGGACCATTTATTTTGCAATTTCGTTTAGATGATGTTGTAAATACAGTTAAAAAGATTGATTTGGTAGGGACATTAAAATATATCAACACACCTACTGGATTATGGATTCAAACAACAACAGTAAATGGTGTCACAAGAAAAGAAATGTATATTGCTGATGGTTCTGCTTCTTATAAAGAAGTAATAAAAGCCACTAGCGAAGATGAGGCCTTTTTACTTTCTGATTATGAATATACATATAATGGGTTAATATATCGTATTCAATTTGATGAAACAGGAAGACAATTGCTTCTTGATCAATATGATATTATTCATGAACCTACTCAAGAAGATTCAAAATCAGATTATAGTATGTATGAGTTAAAAACATTCCCTTCACTTAGTGATTTTGACAATTATCAAATAATTCCTACAGCAAGCAATTTTAAAAGTGAAGAAAAAGACTTGAATGGGACTGTCATTTCTTATAATAGAATAGTATGTCGTGTAGGTGAACATTGTGAGGATAGAATAGTACCATTAGGCCAATATGTTATGAAAACAGCATCATTTGGTCAAAGTACATTTAAACCTGTAAAGGTAGCAGTTGATAAGTCAGGTAATATGTTTATTGCTTCCTCTGGTACATCATCTGGTATGATTCAAATGTCATATGTTGGAGAATTTATTTCGTTTTTCGTTGTTAATAAAGTTTCTTATGATTTCTTATACCATATTATCAAGCAATTTGGAACGAAAGAACAATTAGATAAATTGATTATCGACAAGCCACAACCATTTTCAAATGTCTTTGTTGATCATAACAATCTAGTATATTCACTAACGACAGAATCGACATTAATTTTTGATAAGTATTCAACAAGTGGAAGTTCGGTTTTGGAATATACTTTAACTAGTGATGGAACAGCGCAGGTTACAGATTCATATGTTACTAAAGATGGTTTGATTTTTATCGCTTGTAAGACTGGTACAATTTATGTTTGTGAACCAACAGGAAGAATCATTTTCTACTTTGGCTTTACTGGAAATAACACAACTTCAAGCATCATTGGTTTCTTTAAAAACTTAACGACAATTACCGTTGATAGAAACAATAATATATGGGTTGCAGATGCCACATCAAATTATTTACAAACATTTACGCCAACAAATTATACGAACAGTATTTATAATGCTATTACTTCCTTTAATAATCATGATTACGAGCAAAGTAGAAAATCATGGGAAGAAGTTTTAAAGTATGATTCATTATCGGTACTAGCAAATGATGGCTTAGGGAAAGCATATTATTATGATTTAGATTTTGAATCATCACTTGAATACTTTACAACTTCAAAAAATAGAAGTTTATATTCAAATGTTTTTTGGGAATTAAGAAATGATTTCTTACAACAAAATTTACTTTATGTTTTCTTAGGTTTGATAGGTATTATTGTAGTTATATATGGTGTAAAAATATTATTTAAAAAGAATAAAAAATGTAAGGAGTTTAAAGAAAAAACAAAGAAAGTAAGTGAAAAACGCTGGTTTAAAGACTTGACAGTCGGATTTAGATTAATTAAAAAACCAAACGATACTTTCTATGAATTAAAAACAAAGAAAAGAGGTTCCATTTTAGGAGCTACAATTTATTACATTTTGGCAATTATTGCAATTATATTAAACACTTATTGCTATGCGTTACCATTCCAAATAATCAATGCAAACACACTAAATCCATCGATCGTATTATTCCTATCAATCGGAATTATAGGCGTATTTATTTTATGTAATTATCTAGTATCAGCAATAAATGATGGTGAAGGTACTTTTGCAGACATTTATAAATTTACAGGATATAGTTTATTGCCAATAATTATCTTCCTTCCAATAGCAGTTTTAGTTTCTTACGGATTAACACTTAACGAACAAGTTGTTATAACTTTATTAAAAGGAGCTGCTTTTTGGGGTAGTGGAATTATCTTAGTATTAGGAATTTTAGAAGTCCACAATTACACTTTTAGCCAAACGGTTAAAAACATTGTTTTAACAATCGTGTTTATGGTCTTATTTATTATCATTTGTGCGATTGTGGTTGTTATGTTAGATCAAATTGCTACATTTATTGAACAAATATGGAGAGAGGTGAAGTTACGTGCGAACTGGTATTAAAAAATGGTTTTTTATAATTTGCGTTATAGTAATGTCTGTTGCATGTATCAATATCGGTTATAAGGTTATTTTAAATGCCCTTGAAACAACTAATAGAACTGAAGCTGCTTCTCCAAATGAATACAATGTTTCTATTTCAGGAAATAGTGAATATTCAAAAATTTATGAAAATAATAATTTTGAATACTTTTATTCAACAAAGAAAAACATTTTAAAAATATTAAATAAAAAATCAGGATTTATTTGGTCGACAGGAGCAGATACTGAAAAAAGAGCTGATCAAGAAAGAAATTGTTCAAATATCACAAAATATTCAGATGAATACTACGCTTGTGCTATAGACATCGGATCAACTCGCGATGGAAAAGATACATCTTCAGTTACATATGCCAAGATAAATGGAATTTTATATTTCACATTATTTAATCAACAATTAAATCCAAGTTCATCAACAATTTGGGCGACAACAGAAAACACTAGTGTTGGCTTTTTTGGACATAATAAATATGCTAATGAATGGATGTTTAAATTAAGTTATTATGCACAAATTGGTAGCAATAGTTCTTCATCTGAAGAAGGTGAGAATCAAGAAAGTAGTGAAAGTGGTAGTTCATCTTCAAATTATTTTGAAGTCAATATCAATATGAGATTAACTTTTACTGAAGATGGCTTCGATTTAAATATTTATGATGAAGATATCACAGGAAAATCAAAATATTTAGTTGAAGCAATATATCCTTTACCATTACTTGGTCAATCTGGTGGTAAGATGATTCGTTGTACACTTGATAATAATGGTAATTGTAGTTTCAATGATACATCGACAATTGTCGATAATCCTAAAACCAATTTAGATGGCTATATTTTCGTGCCTGATGGCTCAGGAGCATTGATTCGTTTTGATAATATAAAATATTACGATTCTGAAAAGACAGCAATATATTTTGATATGTATAAAGATCCATATCGTGAAGTATTTACTGAAAAAGAATTTGCCAAAAGAAATGAAGTAGAACAACCAAGTTACGTACCAACTAAGCATATTTCAATGCCTGTTTGGGGTGTTTCTTATGGAAATAATCAAGATGCTTTTGTAGCGTATGTTAAAAAAGGAAGCGAATACTTCGGCTTATTATACAATGGAAGAACAACGGTAAACGAATATGCTTCAATTCGTCCTCGATTTGAAAAAAATAGAATTTATATTTATCGTATTGAATCTAAAACACCAAGTTATTGTTTAAATGAAAGTGAAAGTTTTTATTATGATTACGATATAAATGTGGCTTATAATTTTCTTCAAGGAGATGGAAGCAATGGTGAACTTCCTGCAAATTATACAGGAATGGCTTTAAAGTATCGTAGTTATTTAGAAGAAAAGAATTTAATTAAGAAAAACGTTGAATTAAAAACAGGACCAAAGGTCGATTTCTTAATGAGCGATTCAAAATCAGGCGTTTTTGGTCAAAGTGAAGTTAACGTGACAAGTTGTGATGATATTATCAATATTTTTAATGACTTACATAACGATGGCATTAACGATATTACATCGACGTTGTATGGATGGCAAAATAAAGGTATGAATGTTGCTAAACCAAGCACGGTTGATTACAATTCTAATGCTGGTGGGAAAAGCGGCTTTAAAAAAGTAGTAAAAGTAGCTGATAGTTATGATTATCTAATTAACTTTTACCAACAATATGCTATGCTTACTGAACTTCAATATAGTTCGATTAATGGCTATACTGTAAAAGCTCTTTCAAGAGATTATGGAAAGTATTTATTAGCTGATAAATCAAAACCTATAACATGGTGGTTTTATACAAATGCCGATGTTGCTGGTAAGTGGTTAAACAAACAAGCAGAAAAATTATCTCAACTAGGCGATAATGTTGGTATTTCTACAGGTGGTATTTCCACTTTAGTTATTCCAGATTATGGTAAAAAGTTAACTTATGCTGGTGCTAAAAATTCGATTTATCAATCGACGAAAGCAGCAGCTAATTATGTAAACTTATCAGGTGATACGCCAAATGATTTCTTATGGAAAAACTATGATGAGTATACAAATATTCCAGTATATAATTCTCAACTTCAATGTGAAACAGACTCTGTTCCATTTATGGAAATTGTTTTGAGTGGACTTGTTAATTTATACGCAGAATATGCAAATTTCTCGTTTTATGATAAAGAATCACAACTAAAAATGATCGAATACAATTTGAATCCTTCCTTTATTATTACAGCTAAGGAAAACGAAGATATAATGTATACAAACTCAAGAGATTGGTTTTCAACTTCATATGAAAGTTACCATGAAATTATCAATGAAATTTGTAGCTTCGTTATGCCATATTTAAAATTAGTACAAGGGAAAACAATAGTTAATCGTGAAGTTATTACAAATGATGATGGTTCTGTTAAATGTTATAGAAATACTTATGCTAGTTTTAATGATGGAGTTGTTGGTGATGATAAAGTAGTATTAGAATTTGATTACAACAATTTGACAGTAAAGGAAATTAAATAGGGGGGTGTGCAAAATGGTTAAAAATGAATTGAGTATTAAAGCACAACAATCTTATGAAGTTTCTTTAAAAATTGCTGAACATGAAGTAAGTAAAATAAAAGATAAAATAAATGAAGAAATTACAAATTATAAATGTTTAGTTACATTTCGTCCTTTATCACTTCAAGAGCAATTATATAATGCCCATAAAGAAGCATTAAAAGAAAATATCGATGCCTTGTTTTCTTCAAATTCTTTAGCATGTGAGGCTACGTTTTATAAAAATGTTTATAAGCTTTCCCGCATTGGTATGACTTTTATAAAATCGGAAAAAGACAGTGTATTCAAAGAGTCTATTCATAAGATTATTGCTAAAAATCGTGCCACATTAACATCTTATGAAAACGAATATCGCGTTTTACAAAATAAGGCTTCTTGGTATGAAAAATGTAAGGAAGATGAAATAGCTTATAAGCTTCAATACGATAAGTTAGTTGAAAAAATTTATGAAAATAATAAAGATGCTGTTAGATTAAATGAAAAATCTTTCCAGGATTTTTATCAACAAACTTGCATAAACCACCAAGAAAAGTTACAAGAAACTAAAAAAGATATTGAACAATTCAATGAGTTGATTTTTAAAGCGATTGATGAGACTAATCAAATTGTCTTTTCAAAAGAAAGCAAAAAAAGCGTTTTAAGTATAATAAAAACTATAATTAATCAATGCAAAGAAAAAGAAAAGATATTGATTGATAACGTTTATAAGAAAATCGACCTTGATATATTAAAAGAACAAGAAAAAGAAGGGTTGGATGTAGCTTCTGAAAGAGAAGAACTTTTAAAAGAAATTGCTACAAACGACCATAATATTATAGAAATTTCTAAGCAAAATGAAACATTGTTGCATAAAGCTAAGGAATTGATGGATTCAATAAGAGCAACAAAAGAAAATGATGTTATTATTTCTACTACTAGTGAAGATGCATTAAAACAAAATGTTTTAGATTGCATTTCTCGTAGTTTCAAAGGCTCATTAAAAGACGCTTTTGCTATGATTTTTCAAAGCATAAAAGATTATGTTCTTCAAAAATGCCCTTATTTTTATGATTATTATGAAGACGAAGAAAAAAAATACGAAAAAGAATGCTATGAATATCGTCTTACTAATAGCGTAAATGTCGATAGTAAAATCAAAAATGATTATATTAAAGCTAACAATAAGTATTTAAAAGCTATTGCAAATATTACAGCAAATGGTGATATTAATAAACAAATAGGTGAAGAGCATAAAGAAAACAAAGTTAAAATAAAACAAGAATTAGTTCAATCATTTAAGGATATTAAAGAAGATAGAAAACAAAGAAAAGAAAACTACATCAAGCAAAAAGCGTATGTTAAAACAGCATCTAAAGTGGCTGATTCTACAAAAAATGCCGAAATGAAAGAAGTATTGAGACTTTATAAAAAAGAAATAAGATCAAAAGAGTTGTCTCGTTATTTCAAAGCGATTTTAGTTTATTTAAACAAGATTAAAAAAGAAAATCAAAGAAATAGTATCGCTAAGTTTAAAAGTGAAAATCCAGAAGTATTATCTTATCAAAAAGATTATAAATTAAAGCTTAAGGAGAAAAAAGCACTTCATAGACAAGAAAACAAATTGTTTATGCACAATATTCGTAAAGAATATAGCTCAGCTAAATATCATAAAGATGTTACAGCAAGAGCAAAAGAAAACAAACTTGGATATATCTTCTTAAGTATTTGGGCAATTGGTTTTATAGTATTTACTTTATATCCAATTTTATATTCTATCATACTATGTTTTTCACATTCTGAATGGACAGTTACTGATGGCTATCCAGCTTTGGTATCATTTTCATTTAAAAACGGCTTAACTTTTCCTAACTGGACAGGCAAAGAAAATCTAGAGACTTTATTTTTAAAGAGTTCTACTTTTACTTTCCAACAAGTTCCAACATTCTTTAAAAACTTAATATTTTATGTGCCAATTGTCGTATTTATAAGTTTTGTATTAGCAATGTTATTAAACACAAAAATAAAAGGACGTACATTCTTTAGATTAATTTACTTCTTACCGGTTGTTATTGTCTCAGGACCTGTATTGACAATGCTAAATAAAAGTAACTCATCTGGTGAGTCATCCATTATGTTAACGCTAGATGGTTCGACTTTTGCTAACATATTACAGGCTTTGTCACCTAAAGCTTTAACTTTTGCTAACAACATATTTGGCAATTTCATCATTATTTTATGGATGACAGGGGTACCTATTGTTTTATTTATTTCAGCTCTTCAAAAAATTAATAGACAATTATACGAAGCGGCAGAAATAGATGGTGCAAATAAATGGCAAATGCTTTGGGCGATCACTTATCCTTTAATAAAATCTGTTATTTTAATTGTATGTTTATTTACTATAATGCAAGTTTCATCAATTGGTATTTCATCTGTCAACCCAATCAACTCAACGATAGATAATCAGATGAACGACAATAGTTTTAATATGGGTATTATTTCTCTTGAAGCGTGGATTCAAGCATTAATCGTCTTATTATTTGTTTTAGTCTCATTTTTACTATTTAGAGAACGTGAATTCATTTCTAAAGATAAGAATTATGAAGAAATCGAAGAGGCAAAAAGAAAGAAGAATCAACGTAAAGCAAAGATTCGTGAATTCTTCCATGTCAATGAAATCAGCAACTTTTTTGCAAAACTATTTGCGCCAATTAATAAAGTTAGAAATAGCATAAAAGCAAAGAAAAAACAAAAAGAAGAAATGGAGGGCTTTTAAATGGAAAAAATTGCATATAAGTTAAAAGATTATTTTGCACATATCAAATCTATTATCAGTTCTCCTAAATTTATAAAAAAATATGATAAAGTGGTTAAAGTAATAAAAAATATTGTTCCTAAAATTATCATCATTTCAATTTTAATTATCTTTTCTTATATTTTTATGTCCCCAATTTTACGTGTGTTCATTGACTCATTTAAGGTTAAAGAAGACATTACTAATCCAGATATTGTATGGATTCCTACACAATTAACATTCCAAAACTATTTGGATGCTGCTAAAGGGTTGTGGCTTTGGAGAACGGATAAATCATTTGAAGGTGCTATTATTTCAACATTTTGGAATTCAACTATTTATTCACTATTATCAGCTATTTTCCAAACGGTTGTTGCATGTATGGCAGGATATGCCTTTGCAAGATTTAATTTTAAAGGAAAAGGCTTATGGTTTGCGGGCTTAATTCTTGCTTTTATTATTCCAATTCAATTATTGACTTTACCAAGATCTATGATGCTTAGCAAACTAAAATATTCTGCGGCATTACCATCTGACTTTTTAAATATTGCTGAAGGAACACTTGCTAATTTTATCGATTCATTCTTTTCGGTAATCTCAGCAATTTCACCATTGATTTTAACTATATTTGGACAAGGAATAAATTCATCTATTTTGATTTTTATCGCTTTTAGTTTCTTTAAAATGATACCTGTTGCTCTTGATGAAGCAGCACAAATAGATGGAGCAAACTTCTTTCAAATATTTACAAAAGTTATCTTAAAAATGTCTGTTCCAACAATCGCTGTTATCTTCTTATTTGCATTTATTTGGAATTGGAATGACGTATATGTTATAGGTCACTTAGTATATAGTGGAAACCAACTAACATTCCAAACTTTACCTCAAGCACTTTCTGATTTCACACATAAGATTTCTCAAGGTGGGCAAGTTTCTGGTATTCAAAATGAAAATTCAGAAGATTTGGCAGGGCTTCGTTCCGCATCTATTTTAATTTCAATTTTACCTTTATTAATACTTTATGCATTCACACAACGTAAGTTTGTTGAAGGTATTGAAAATACTGGTGTAACTGGAGTTTAATTTAATTTCATATAAAAAACTATGAAAAACTTAATTGCTTAAGTGCTTCATAGTTTTTTTATTATTAATTTATAGTTAAGTTATTGATTGTTTGCTTTTTTAATGCAATCAAGGTGAAATTTTACAATTCCTAAATCTAAAGTTGTGTAGGGTCCAACTCCTTTAATTTTAACGTCGACATCACCATTGTTACAAGAAATTATAAATTTTTGCTGATTTAAAGCTGTTGGGGCTAAAAGGCAAGCAGTAATGGCATCATCAAGCCAAGATGGTTTTTCTCCAACTAATTGTAATACATCTTCCCTTTTTTTACTATGATGAGGCATGCCATGGTTTTTTCCTTTGCCAATAGCTATGACGCAAAATAATTTTTCATTTTGCAATATACTAATTTTTGATTTTGCTTTATTTTTATTATAAGATAAAGCAACAAAACAGGTGTTTAAACCGATTTCTTGGGCTTTTAAAACGATTTCCTCGCCATAATAACCCAATTTTTCTTCATCTTTTCCTACTAAAGCAATATAGTTTGTAACGTTTTCAAATTTGCCATAATGAGCCATAAAACTGTTGAAAGCTGTTGGTTCATCATAAACAATTTGTATGTGTGTGTTTTGCTTTAAGTTGATATCTTCAATAATTTTATTTAACACTTCTTTTTTATCGTTATCGATAGGTTCATTTAAATATTGTCTAACAGAATGTCTTTTTTTCATTAATTCTATAGAGTACATAAATTATCTCCTATTTTATTATTCTAAGGCAATAATAACACTATATATATCTTGATTTCCATCTATTT
Source organism: Erysipelotrichaceae bacterium (assembly GCA_022767485.1). GTDB lineage: Bacteria > Bacillota_I > Bacilli_A > RFN20 > CAG-631 > CAKPXW01. The sequence goes on along the minus strand of JALEMY010000039.1, from coordinate 21,388 downwards.
CATTAATTTCATAATCGAATGTTGAGGAAATAAATTCTAAGAATTTGCTTTTTTCTTCATCGTTTATATCATTTCCATAAATTATAGTCATTACTTCTTTTTCATTGACTTCATCGATTTCGTTAAAGATTGTCTTTAATAATTCGACTTTGTCTTTGTTTGATGAAACAATTTTACCATTTACGATAGCCATATAATCGTTTTGATGGATATTTAAACCATTAACATTGCAATCTCTAATAGCATAAGTAATAGAAATTGATAAAACATTATTGATCGATTCATTAAAAACTAAAAGAATCTTTTCTAAATCATCGCTAGAAAAATCCATCATCGATAAAGCAGATAAACATTGAGCAATCGAAGTGGTTTTTAATACTATAACATTAGCGTTTTCATAGTTTTCTTTAGCTTGCATAGCAGCTAAATAAATGTTTTTATTATTTGGAAAAACAAAGATATTTTCTGCATCTATTTTCTTAAATGCCTTGATAAAATCCTCACTTGAAGGATTCATAGTTTGACCACCTAAAATAACTTCATCACAACCAAGTTCTTTAAATGTGTTAGCAATATTTTCACTTAATGATACTGCGACAGTGGCAAATTTTTTGTGTTCTTTTTTCTCGTTTACTTCGATAGATGAATGTTGAACGGACATGTTTTCCATTTTAAAAGTAACATATTCACCAAACTTTTGGCAATAATCGATCACTTTCCCTGGAGTGAATGTATGCACGTGAACCTTAACAATATCATCATCTTTAAAAGCTACAATAGAATTACCTACTGTTTCAAGAAAACTAATGATTTCTTGAATATCAAAATTAGCAATATCAACTTTTGAATTTAAAAGTTGTAAAATAAATTCTGTACAATAGCCAAATTCTAATACACTATCGGCATTGAAAGTATTTACTGAAACATTGCTTTTAGTATTATTTATTTGCACATTTTTTAAAATGTTACCATCTAATGCATCAACCATTCCTTCGATAATGCAATTGTATCCTGCACCTCCTGAATCAATGACACCAGCTTGCTTTAAAATTGGTAAAAGATCAGGAGTTCTATTTAATGATTCTTTAGCCTCTTTAATAAATATTTTAAAGAAGTCTTCAATATATTCACATTCATCACAACTATCTTTAACTTTTTGCGTTGCTTCACGCATAACGGTTAAAATAGTCCCTTCTGTTGGTTTTTGTACAACTTGATATGATTGTTTAACACCACATTCAAAGGCATATATTAATTCTTTAGCATCTACACTATCTTTACCTATTAAGCCATTTGAAAGGCCTTTAAAAAACTGTGATAAGATAACGCCTGAGTTTCCTCTTGCAGACATAGTCATGGCTTTAGCTATTTTTTTCGATACATCACCGATTGAATCATCTTCATCATTTGATATGGCTTTAACACCACCTTCAATAGTTAATTTCATGTTTGTTCCTGTATCACCATCAGGCACAGGAAAAACATTTAAGGAATTGATTCTTTCGATATCTTTTGAAAGACTTAAATAGCCATTTGTAACTAATGTTTTAAATGCTTGACCATTTAATAGTTTCGTATTCATAATTATTTACCAACAATTGTAACTTTCTTTCCTTTTGCAAAAAGACCTAGTGTTCCAGGCCCTGTAGAAACACCAATGATTGGCCCTAAATATTCAACACGAACTTCTTTTGGATTTATTTCTTTTTCAACGATTTCTTTTAATTTCATTGCATCTTCAAGACAATCGGCATGGACGATCCAAACAGTTTGATTATTAGCATCTTCAATGTTTTCTTTCATTAAATTAACAACTTCGACTAGTGAAGTTTTTCTGCCTTTAGCTTTCTTAATTGCATAATTTTGGCCTATTGCATCAGAAATAATAAGTGGTTTTACAGAAAACAATGTGCCAAAGAAAGCAGCGGACGCTTTTACTCTTCCAGCATCTTTTAAATACTGTAAATTTTCAACTGTTGCCACTTGATTGTAACATAATTTGTTTTCATTTAAATAAGCAAGACATTCATCTAGCGTTTTCCCACTTGCTTTTAATTTAGCAACATCAATGGCCATAGAACCTTCACCCATACTTGATGTTAATGAATCTACACATTCAATTCTAGCATCAGGATATTTTTTTAAAATTTCATCGCGAACGATCAATGAATAATTATATGATCCTGATAAAGCGCTTGAACAAGCGATATATAAAACATCATTGCCTTCACTAACAAGTTTTTCAAACATGTTATAAAATTCATCATGAGGCACTTGAGTGGTTTTAAGTTTCATGCCATTTCTTTGCCAATCAAACAATTCTTTATTTGTATACAAATCCCAATCTAGCGATGCGGGAATTTCTACATCACCACTTGGTAATTTCTTAATGATGTTCATTTTTACATATTCGATTTGATATTGGACTCTTAAATCTTTACTTAAATCAGAGCAAGAGTCAACGACAATTACAAAGTTTCTCATTATACGTTTCTCCTTTTAAATAACTTGACATAAGTCATTTTATCATATAAAATGAGTCCTGCAATATGCAATATCCATACATATGTCGCTTATTACCCGTTTTTAATAATAAAGGAGAAAAAAATGGTCAAAGAAGATTTAAGAGTAAAAAAAACCAAAAAAGCCATATTTGATGCTCTTATGGAGCTTGTTATGGAAAAAGGATATAGTAGTGTTAGCATTACTGACATCGTAAAAAAAGCTGATATTAATAGAAATACTTTTTATTTACATTATAGTAGTAAAGAGGATTTAATAGTAAAAATGTTTGAGGATGCTTCAGCAAAAATGAATGAAGCTTTAGGCACATTTGTATATTTTAATTCTTATAAAATCGAAGAAATAAAAGAGATTCAAATATGTGTTGGCGTGAGAAATTTATTAAAATACGTAAAGGAAAAAATAGAGTTTTATCGTGTAATAATTAAAGATCCTTCACTTCAAAAATATCTTGAAGACTCTTTTAACAAATCAAAAGAATACATTTCTAAATATTTATGTATATCCGATATGAAAACGAATATTGTTTTTGAATATGCTTATAATGGTATGATGGGAATTTTTAAACAATGGATTTTATATGAACAAACATCCATTGTTTCAACAGCTAAAATTGTTGCAAAGTTGTCATATGCCAACTTATGTCAAATAAATGAAATTAAATCATTGCAAAAACAAAACATCAATTAAAATTCATATAAAAAGGCCATTAAGAATAGATTATACACTTAATGACCTTTATTTATTTTATTATAATTTTGTAGCTTCAAAAGAATCTATACAAATAGCAGCAGCTAAAGCTTTAGGGCCAATATGACAAGAAACACTTAAAGATAATGAATCTACAAACACACAACGAATATTAGGAAATCTTGCCATCAAATCTTTTTTAAATTCTAAAGCTTCTTGTTCGTTAGCAGTATGAGCAACACTAATTGTTAAAAGATTTTTCTCATAATATTCTTTAAATTTACCATTTATTTCCTTTTCAAATTGTTCCATTATTATTTCTTTTGCCTTATAAAAAGTGCGACAAGTATTAAACTTTTCAAATGCGCCACCATCAGAGAATAAAATTGGTTTAATTTTAAATAGGTTACCAAGTAAAGCAGCAGCTGGAGTAATTCTTCCACCCTTTTTTAAATATTTAAGAGTATCAAGACAAATATAAATTGAATGAATCTCTTTGCTATCTAATAAATATTTGATAATTTCTTCTACGGTTTTATTTTCATTTACTAAATGAACCGCTTCATAAACAGCGGTTTTTTGCGTTATTGAAATTCTTTGATTATCAATAACATGAACACGATTATTAAATTTTTCTGCAATTAATGTTGCAGATTGACATGTTCCAGATAAGCCAGAAGACATAGGAATATAAATAAGTTCATCATTTTCTTTTAATAAATCGGTAAATGTTTGTTCTAAATAATAAACTGACGGTTGCGATGTAGATACATCAGCATCCTCAGCTAAAAAATCAAAAAATTGATCATAACTTAAAGAGATATCTTCGTAATATTCTTTGCCATTAACGTAAAAAGGCATTGGAATGACAAATACTCCTAATTCTTTTCCTTCTTTTTGACTAATGCCTGAATTTGAATCTGTAACGATTTTAATTTTGCTCATAATATTATCTCCTAACAATATGATTTACCTTTATGTAAAAAGTTAAAACTAAATGCTGCAATATCTTTAATACTTTCTTTCATATTTCTTTTAAGCCAAAACCAAATGACATTTTGAATGCCACCATTCCACACAAGTCTATTATATGCAATAGTATCATTAACATTGTCGGCTTTGGATAAAATATATTCATTGACAATTTGAATATAATCGCTTTGTAAATTAGCCTTGTAAAGTGTTTGAATTATATCACTGATATTTTTAATGCGTTCAAAAAAACTTTCATACCAATGACAATCAACATTTTTTTCAAAAGGTCGACCGATTTCTTCAAGCAAGTAAGTACTTAATTCTAAAACTATATCTTTTAATAGATGAAATTTATTTTTGTAATTATTATAAAAAGCTACACGCGATACGTTTGCTTTCTTGACAATATCTGTGATGGTAATGTCTTCGAAGTTTTTTTCATCCATCAAAGATAATAAAGCGTTAGATAAGTATTCTTTAGTCAATAAATTGGCTTCATGATTAGAACATTTAATAATGCTGACTCTTCCCATTTTTTCTCCTTTTGTGAGATTACATTTGTAAACTCTAATATTTTATTAAACAATATAATGTTTGTCAACTATTAATCTATTGCTTTCATTAAAATCCTTGTTTTTGCATATATATAAATGGGTGGTATATTTCATGGAAAAAGTTAAAATTGCTATTGTTGGAGCAACAGGACTAGTGGGTCAAACTTTTTTACAAATACTTCAAGAACAAAAAATAGATGAATATGAATTAAAACTTTTTGCTTCTAAGATATCAGAAGGTAAAAGGGTAAAATATAACAAGAAATACTATTATATCCATAAATTAGATGAACATAGTTTTGATGATGTTGATTACGCTTTATTTTTCACTCTTCCAGAAATTTCCAAAGTATTTGTTCCTATTGCTTTAAGGAAAAATGTAAAGGTTATTGATAATTCACCATATTTTAGAATGAAAGAAGATGTAAAACTAGTAGCTTATAGTGTAAATGATAATTTGATAGATGAAAAAGATAAATTGATTGCTAACCCTAATTGTTGTGCAGTTCAAGCTTGTATTTTATTGAATGTTTTAAAACAATATGGGATAAAAAGAATCGATTATAGTACCTATCAGTCAGTTTCAGGATCTGGTAAAAGTGGAATTGATGATTTGCTTAGATGCCGTAAAGGATTAATGCCTTTATTATATGAAACCGATATATCTTTTTCTTGTATTCCAAAAATTGGAATGTATTTAGAAAATGGGTTTACTGACGAGGAAAACAAACTGATTGAGGAAACAAAGAAAATAATGGAACAACAAGATATAGAAATATATGCAACATGTGTTCGAGTACCGGTAATGTTTTCTCATGGAATAGCTATGCAAGTTGAATTATCTTTACCTTTTAAAACATCAGAAATTAAAAATCAGTTTAAAAATTATGAAAATATAGTTGTTTGCGAAAATGTTTTACCTTCATCCGTCTTATCTTGTAAAAATGATAAAGTATATGTTGGCAGAATTCGTAAGAAGAAACAAACGCTTCTTTTATATTGTGTGGCTGATAATATACGTGTTGGGGCGGCAACTAATGCATTTTTAATATTAAAAAGAATGATTAATTTAAAAAGGAGTCAAAATAATGGATAAAAACACAAAAGATCAAGTTCTAGGAGGCTTAAAAAAAACTTATAAAGTTGTTAAAGAGTCAATTTTAAATGTTTATGATAAGTCATTAGGACAAATTGCTTTTTCTTCTCACGCTAGTGTTTTTTATGTCATAAAAAATAGCGAACTTGTAAAAGAAAATAAAGTTTTTCAAGGTGTATATGATAAAGACAATCAATGCTTATTAATCAAAAGTAATAAGAAGAAGAGTTATAAAAAGTATTTAAGAAAAGGTACGATAATAAAATTTGAAGAAAGTGATGAAAAATATGAAATAGAAAAAGTCAATTTCAATGACACATATGACTATTTATTAAAAATAAATAATCATGAAATAGCAATTGCTTGTTATAAAATTGAAATTTTAAACATATAAAAAAGCATCTTGGCCGATTGATATAATTGGCCATTTTTTTGTTTTTAGACAAATAAAAAAAATTAAAAAAACAATTCAAAAAGCAATAGAAATATGATAAGATAAATGCACACACATTAAGGATGGAAAAGTATGCAAATTGGTGGCTTACAAAAAATGACTCTTTTAGATTACCCAGAACATATAGCGTGTACGGTATTTTTAAATGGTTGTAATTTTAATTGCCCCTTTTGTTACAATTCTTCATTAATAAATGTGGAAAATAAGCAATTAATTACTACTGAAGAATTTTTTTCTTTTTTAAATTCAAGGAAAGGGAAACTTGATGGTGTCGCCATCACTGGAGGAGAACCGCTTCTTCAAAAAGACATAATACCTTTTATTCAAAAAATAAAAGAAATGGGATTTTTGATTAAGCTTGATACCAATGGTTCATTTCCGGATAAATTATCTTATTTAATTGAGCAAAAACTTGTAGATTATGTTGCGATGGATATAAAAAACACTTTTGAAAAATATCCTATTACGACATCTTGTTTTTCTCTTTCTTTAGATAATATCAAAAATAGTATAAAAATTCTTTTAGAAAATAAAGTTGATTATGAATTTCGCACAACTATAGTTAAAGAGTTTCATGAAATTGATGACTTTATTTTAATTGGTCAAAGCATTAAAGGAGCAAAGCGATATTTTTTACAAAGTTATCAAGATAAGGATAGCGTTTTGACACCTAACCTTCATCCTTTAAGTAAGGAAGAATTATTAAAATGCTTAGAAGTGGTAAAAAAATATGTATTAAACGCAAGTCTTAGAGGAATCGATTAAAGAAAGGAAAAGGGGAAAATGTATAGCGTAGTTAAAAGAGATGGGACAATTAAAGAATTTAATTTAGATAAGATTATAAATGCAATCAGAAAAGCTTTTGATGCAGTGAAAAAAGAATATACAGACGAAACAATAGATTTCTTAGCTTTGAAAGTTACTGCACATTTTCAAGGCAAAATTAAAGATGCTAGAGTTTCTGTTGAAGACATTCAAGATAGCGTAGAAACTGTTTTGATCCAAGCGGGATATGATGATGTTGCTAAAGCTTATATTTTATATCGTCGTCAACATGAAAATGTAAGAAAAGCTAAAAATACCTTACTTGATTATAAATCATTAGTTGATAATTATTTAAAAATTAACGACTGGAGAGTTAAAGAAAATTCAACTGTTACGTACTCAGTAGGTGGCTTGATTTTATCAAACTCTGGAGCAATTACAGCAAATTATTGGTTATCTGAAGTATATGATGATGAAATTGCTAATGCTCATAGAAATGGCGATATTCATCTTCACGATTTATCAATGCTTACAGGTTATTGTGCTGGTTGGTCATTAAAGCAATTAATTAAAGAAGGCTTAGGAGGAGTCCCTGGAAAAATTACTTCATCTCCTGCTAAACATTTATCAACTTTATGTAATCAAATGGTTAACTTTTTAGGTATTATGCAAAATGAGTGGGCTGGTGCACAAGCATTCTCATCATTTGATACTTATTTAGCTCCATTTGTTAAGGTTGATAACTTAACATACAAACAAGTTAAACAATGTGTTCAATCTTTCATTTATGGTGTTAATACACCATCTCGTTGGGGAACACAAGCACCATTTACTAATATTACATTAGACTGGGTTGTACCAAATGACCTTGCTGAATTAAACGCTATCGTTGGTGGTAAAGAGTGCGACTTTAAATATAAAGATTGTCAAAAAGAAATGGATATGGTAAATAAAGCTTTCATTGAAACTATGATTGAAGGCGATGCTAATGGTAGAGGTTTCCAATATCCAATTCCTACTTATTCAATTACTAAAAACTTTGACTGGTCTGATACAGAAAACAATCGTTTATTATTTGAAATGACAGCAAAATATGGAACTCCTTATTTTTCAAATTATATCAATAGTGATATGGAACCTAGTGATGTTCGTAGTATGTGTTGTCGTTTAAGACTTGACCTTCGTGAACTTAGAAAGAAATCTGGTGGTTTCTTTGGTAGTGGTGAATCAACAGGTTCTGTTGGTGTTGTTACTATCAATATGCCTCGTATTGCTTATCTTGCAAACGATGAAGAAGATTTCTTTAAACGTTTAGATAAGATTATGGATATTTCTGCTCGTTCATTGAAAGTTAAAAGAGAAGTTATTACTCAATTACTAGAAGCTGGTTTATATCCATATACAAAAAGATATCTTGGAACATTTAACAACCACTTCTCAACAATTGGCTTAATTGGTATGAATGAAGTTGGTTTAAATGCTAAATGGCTAAGAAAAGATTTAACAAATAAAGAAACACAAGATTTTGTAGTTAAAGTTTTAAATCATATGCGTAATCGTCTATCTGATTATCAAGAACAATATGGTGATTTATATAATCTTGAAGCTACACCTGCAGAATCAACAACATATCGTTTAGCAAAACACGATAAGAAACGTTATCCAGATATTATCACAGCAGCAAAAGAAGGAGAAACTCCATATTATACAAATAGTTCACACCTTCCAGTTGGCTTTAGCGATGATATCTTTGCCGCTTTAGATATTCAAGATAAGATGCAAACATTATATACTTCAGGAACAGTTTTCCATGCTTTCTTAGGTGAAAAACTTCCAGATTGGAAAGCAGCAGCTAACTTAGTTCGTAAAATTGCTGAAAATTATAAACTTCCATATTACACTATGTCTCCAACATATTCAGTATGTCAAGAACACGGCTATATTACAGGAGAACATTTCTCATGTCCAATTTGTGGTAAAAAGACAGAAGTTTATAGTAGAATTACTGGATATTATAGACCAATTCAAAACTGGAATGATGGAAAAACACAAGAATATAAAGATCGTAAAGAATATGATATTCCTAGCTCTTTAGCTAAATTTACTCCTCGTAATGTTAATGAAGAAGAAGTTAATGTATCTACATGCATATTAGATGATGGCACATATTTATTTGCTACAACAACATGTCCAAATTGTAAAATGGCGAAAAACTTCTTAAACCAAGCAAATGTAGAATTTAAAGAAGTATTAGCTAATGACAATGTAGAACTTGCTAAACAATTAAATGTTCGTCAAGCTCCAACATTAGTTGTTGTTAAAAATGGCGAAGTTGAATTGATTGAAAACGTTTCTAATATTCGTCACTTCTTAGAAAGTGAAAGTACAATTAAAGCATAATTATGGTATATGATATTATAATTATTGGTTCAGGGCCTGCAGGGCTCACATCAGCCATATATGCATCACGAGCACAAAAAAATGTTTTAGTTCTTGAAAGCGAGGCTGTTGGGGGACTTATTACTCATTCACCTCGTGTAGAAAATTATCCTGGATATCCTTCAATTAGTGGGCTTGATTTAGCAGATAAATTTGTAAGTCAAGCGATGGATATGAATGTAAATTTTGATTTTTACAAAGTAGATAAAATTGTTAAAAAAGATAGTGAATTTGAAGTTATATGTGATAATCGTGTATATCATGGCTTAAGTGTTATTATTGCAACTGGTTCTTCACATCGTAAATTAAATCTTGAAAATGAAGATAATCTTGTTGGTAAAGGAATATCATATTGTGCAGTTTGTGATGGACCATTTTATGCCAATAAGGATGTGACAATAATTGGTGGAGGTAATAGTGCCTTACAAGAAGCGATATTGCTTTCAAGTTATTGTAAATCCGTAACAATGATTCAAAATTTATCTTTCTTAACTGGTGAAAAAGCTTTGATTGATCAAGTAAATAAGACAAATAATATTAAAGTTATATTTAATAAAATAGTAGTTGGTTTAAATGGTCAAAATAGTTTAACATCAATTATTTTAAAAGATCAAATAACTGATGAAACATCTATATTTGATACGGAAAGTATTTTTGTTGCTATTGGACAACAAGCAAACAATGAAGCATTTAAAGATTTTACTACTTTAGATGAAAATGGCTTTATTATTACTGATGATTTTTGTAGATGTAACGTAGATGGTATTTATGCTGCTGGAGATTGTCGCCATAAAGCAATTAGACAAATAGTGACAGCAAGTTCAGATGGGGCAATAGCTGCTTTACAAGCAATTCGTTATATCGATTCATTAAATAAATAAGATTCGCGTCAATTATTGGCGCGTTTTTATTATGTGGACCTAAGGGACACAGATAAAACCGCCTCTTATAGGGGCGAGAATTGAAAAAGCGGAAGCGATAAGAAAAATAAAATCATTCCCATGATATAATGGCAGTGTCCAATTGCCTACACCAAATGAAAGGGGAATGATTTTATGCCAATCAAGAATGATGACACTAGTAGTTTATCACATACGAAGTGGAATTGTTAGTATCATATCGTATTTACACCAAAATATCGCCGAAAAGCGATATATGCAAAGTTAAGAACAGATATAGGGAAGTATCTTAGAAGATTATGTGAATATAAAGGTGTGGAGATAGTAGAAGCCCACGCAATGAGTGATCATATTCACATGCTCGTAAAGATACCACCCAAATTGAGTGTATCATCTTTCATGGGATATTTGAAGGGTAAGTCGAGTTTGATGATATTCGACGAGCATGCGAATTTGAAGTACAATTATGGAAGCAGACACTTCTGGTCAGAAGGTTACTATGTTTCGACCGTAGGTCTAAACAAAAAGGTAGTTCAAAATTACATAAAAAATCAAGAATTAGAAGACCAATTGCAAGATAAAAAGAGTGTAAAAGAATACAAAGACCCGTTTACGGGTAAGTAAGAGTGTTCCGGGCAATTGGGCAAACAAAAAGGCCCTGAAATCGGGGCCGCCAGTAATAAGCCTTGAAGGCTATGAGAAAAACCGCGCCTTGAAGACGCGGATCATTATTTATATAAAAATATAATCCCTAACGGGCTTGATACTTTAATTGTACCTAGTTTTTTCTACGACATGTTAGAAAACATGCGTTTTATACTATTTCTATAGCGCCATCTGATGTATCAGTTGGATTTTTCTTATCTATTCGATCATAATATAAAATTCCAAATAGATGATCATATTCGTGTTGAACAACAATAGCTACATATCCTTTTAATGATAAAACAATATTTTGTTTGCTAACATAATCATAGGCCTTAATTTTTATTTTATATGACCTTTTAACATAACCAAAATGACTATCTTTAACCGATAAGCAACCTTCACCACTTGATAAGTAACATTTACCAACAGAATTGGAAACTAGTGTTGGATTAACTAAAGCATATTTATGCAATACGCCTTTTTCATCAGTAGTTAAAACAGCAAACATTTTCTTTAACACGCCAACTTGTGGGGCAGCAATTCCTACCCCTGGCTGCAAATCATACTGTTTTGCTTTTTCTTCATCTTGAGAATTTTCAAGGTATTCAATCATATCATTTAAAAGTTTTTCATCTTCATTACTTAAAGGAAAGCTTACATCTTCACTTTTCTTTCTTAGTAATGGATCGCTATCTAAAACTATATCTTTTTTTAAAATCATATCTTTTTATTCCTTTTTATTAGATGTTGTTTGTATTACATCGTTAATATTATATCATTTTTTTTAAAATGTTTTACATATTTATTTGTGATTTAATTAGTAATGTTACCAAATATATGGAGTTACATTTGCTTGACAATTAAATCTTTTAGAAAACTTACCTGTATTTAAATATTCTTGAAATGTAGAATAATGATCATCACTAAAGACACCAACAGGAGAGGTATCATATCCTGGTGCGTTAAATCCAGTATCGAATATAATTACTCTTCCAACACCTCTTGTGAGGCGTTTATTAACGATGTATGTTTTATCTATATCAATATCAAATTCATAATAAAGAATATTATTTAAATTGCAAGGGACTTTATTGACATAGCCATTTGTTCTACTATAATCGCTTACTTGTCTAATATTATCACCAAATAAATCATATGCTTCACTTCTAATAGCGCTACTAGCACTATCAAAATAGTTTACAGGAAAACGTCTAAAAGCAATATAATAATTGATAACATCACGAGGAGTAATCATTATGGCATCGTTTATATATTCTGGATGTGAAACAATATAATCATAAGAATAATATGTGTATGTTTTATATTCATTAACGACATAAGAGTTTGTTTCTTCATCGATAGAAATATCGATAGGAACATCAACTTTACTCACATTGTCGATCAGCTCGTTTTGATAAGTTATTGGATTTAAACGAAATTCATCTGAGTTATGAGATAAATAAGAGGAATTGTAATTTATTTGTTTATAATCATAATAAATATACACACAGTTTAATGTTACTTTTTGAGCGATGGTGTCAAATTTAATAAAGCAAGTATTTGACAATGTTATTTCTAAAGAAACATTATCTTTGCTTGCTGGTAAAACAAGACTATTATTTAAACTTCTATCATTTCCATAACGAAAAGTTAAGCCATCAGTATCATTTTCTTCACAATAATATGATAAAATCACTCTAGTTATATTGTTTATTACACTAGTATTATAAAAACTTCCTGGTATATAATCTTTATGATTTTGGTTTGTATAAGGAAGTAAAGTCATAGCATTTTCATCACGAATTGCTCGGTAATATTCAAAGTTTATGCCATCTACTTTTATCATTTCTTTATTTGAAATGCAATTAGAATAATTACCAGTGCTATAATTTCCTATTTCTATAAATTGCATTTGATTTATAGTTATTATTTCTTCGTTTTCTTTTGCTTCATAATTAAAATCATAGTTTATTTGAGCTTGTTCTTCAGTAGAAGATTCTTGATTGCTTGATGAAGAAAAATCTTCATTTAATGATGATGTATCACTTGAAGTAGTGCTTTGTGTTTCACTACTAAAAGAGACGTCATTAAAAGAAGATGAATCGAAAATATTATCATTAAAATAACAGCTATTTATAAGTAATGAAGTTAAAATAATAAAGAGTGCTTTGTGTTTCATATTTTTTTCCTATAGTAACGATTATAACAAAAAAAATAAATTAATGGAATTGTTTATATAAAACAACTGAAAGAGCGATCTTTCAGTTGCTTGAATATATTTACATTACATTGCCTTTGAAGCTTCCGCAACAACAGCAGCAAATGATTAATAGTAAAAAGATAACTAATGCAATAGCAACCCAACTAGCTCCACGATTTACTCCTGAACAACAAGGGTTTTGATAATATGGATTTTGGTAAACTGCATTTGGTTGGTAACCATATGGATTCATTAGATGCACCTCCTATCATTTTATAATATGATAGAAAAATAAAAGTGCCTCAATATTTACTTGGTTAAATCTAAAACAGGATTACTCAATGGTGCAATCTTTTCAATTGATAAAGCAGTTAATACACATTCTTCTTCATCGTATTGCTTTGAATATTCAAAAGATACTTTAGCAACTAAATGAATAAAGCAACGATCAGGTAGTTTAATTTTTAAGTTATTTAAACATAAATGGCCATATAATTGAATGTCATTGCTACAACAAGTCATAGCAAGTCTTCCTGCTACAAAACTATCTTTTGGAAGTTTACTTGATTTTACAACCATAACATTCATATCCACAATTTTGTCTTGATAGTTTTCTTTATGATCAAAGGTATCGATATACCAAATACCATAATCATCATCTTTAATTTTTATAATAGGAGCATTTATATCAAATGGAAGAACTACTTTAAAGGCATCTTTTAATTGACCATTTTCATCCATGACCATATATTGTGCGGCAGAATTAGTCAATTTAAATGATGACGAATAACTGTCTAATTCATCAAGTTGTTCATCCTTGACATTAATGAAGACAACAACATCAGATTGCTTTATTGTATCTAAATATTTTTGTCTCATGTTTGCAAAATAAATTGGGAAAGAAACGTAGTTAATAAAATTGATAAACTGATATATCTTAAAGTTTGCAGGAAATTCTATTAATGATAAATCCCACATTCCATTTAATTCAATAACGATTCTTTGCGGCTTTACATCATTTACTATTTTTTGCAAAGCAAGAGCATTAAAATCTTCTTGTTTATCAAAATAATAAACTTCACAATTATAGTGTTTTAAAAAAGAAGACTCATATTCTACTTCTCCTTCTTCCCCAGAAAGAATAAGGGTTTTACCTTTTTTAAAAAAATCATCAGAAGCAATGGTGTCTTTAATGAAGGTTGTTTTCCCAGATTCTAAAAAGCCTGAGATAACATAGGTAGGGATTGTATTAAGCATAATTATTCACCTTTTTTAAAAAACAAAGATTCGATTTTTTCTTCGTTAATGTGAGATCCAATAACAACGATACGACCGATATAATCAGGTCTTCCAAGACGTATTTCAAAATCACCAGAAACGAAATCAAAATAATACCAGTTATCATTATCACTAGCTTTTATAACACCCTTAGAACGAATTATAATACCAAGAGAATCATCGTTTGCTAAAGTGGATAAAATATTACTTAATTCATCATGTGAATAAGAGCGTGTAGTTTCTTTTCCATAGCTTGTAAATACTTCATCTGCATCATGATGATGATGTTCATGATTACAACAACATTCATCATCATCGTGGTGGTGTTCGTGATTGCAACAACATTCATCATCGTCGTGATGGTGTTCGTGATTGCAACAGCATTCATCATCATCGTGGTGATGTTCATGATTGCAACAACATTCATCATCGTCGTGATGGTGTTCATGATGACAACAGCATTCATCATCATCGTGATGGTGTTCATGATTGCAACAACATTCATCATTTTCGTGCTCATGAACATATTGCATTTCTTTTATTAATTCATCTTTCAATGATACTTTTTGTTCTAAAACATCTACTAATTGTTTACTATCTAATTGTTGAATTGGTGTTGTAATTAAAGTAGCATGATTGTTTTTCTCTTTTACTAAATTGACTACTTCTTCAATTTTGTCTTCACTCATTTTATCGGTTTTGCTAATAACAATTGTATTAGCTGCTTCGACTTGATTATTAAAAAATTCACCAAAGTTCTTTAAATACATTTTTGTTTTAACGCCATCAACAACAGTTGCTAAAATATTAATTTTAACATCTTCTTCAAGTTTTAAAACAGCATTAACAATATCGGACAATTTGCCAACTCCAGAAGGCTCAATAATAATTCTTTCTGGTGCAAATCTGTCGATTACTTCTTTCATAGAAGAAGCAAAGTCTCCTACTAAAGAGCAACAAATGCAGCCAGCATTTATTTCTTGAATTTGGATATTAGAGTCCTTTAAAAAAGTACTATCGATTCCAATTTCACCAAATTCGTTTTCAATTAAAACAACTTTTTCTTTTTCTAATACTGATTCAAATATTTTTTTGATAAGAGTAGTTTTTCCAGCTCCTAAAAACCCAGAAATAACATCGACTTTAATCATAATTTAACATCTCCTTTTTGTTACATGTTTTATTCTAACACAAAATAAAGACAATATTCATATTTTTGCCAAAAATTATTTAATAATAATTTTGTTTTGCTATAATATAGTAAGAAAGTTATGAAATATGGAGGAATAAAATCAAAATGGCTAAAGTAGAAAATGCAAAAACCAATCGTGTTGTTTTAGGTAAATATGAGATTTTCCATGTTAATGATATGTATCTATATCGTTTAAAAGCATCAAATGGAGAAATATTAGTTGTTTCAGAAATATACAAATCAGAAAAAGGTGCTGTTTTAGCAATTGAAACAGTAAAGAAAAGTATCGATAATGGAACTATTTTAATTTATAAAGATAAACATAATTTATGGCAATTCAAATTGTTTGCCCAAAACAAAAGATTGCTTGTAGTATCAGCAAATTATACATCACAACAAGGATGTGAAGCAGCTGCAAATTCCTTTAAAAAGTTCGCTGCTATTTCTCCAATTGAAGTATTAGAAGAAGATCCAGAACATTTAATTGAAGAAATAAAAATTAATAATGAAACAGCAAAAAAAGGTGGAAAGATTATCACTTCTGTTACCGATGATATTTATGAATTTAAATTAGTTGCAAGCAATGGTGTTTTACTTTGCTCATCTAACGAATATACTTCAAGACAATCTATGAACAATGGAATAGAAGCATTTAAAGGGGCAATCAAAGATGGAAGATTTGTTGTTGTTTGTGATAAGAATAAAACTTATCAATTTAAATTATATACTTCATCTGGAAGATGTATAGTTTTATCAGAAGCATATAAAAACAAATCTCAAGCTGTCTCTGCTGCTAATAGCGTGGCATCATTTGTCTTTTTAGCAGAAATTGTTGATAAGGAAGCAGAAGGCAAATCAAATGTTAAAGTTGACAGAGTTTTAAAAGCGGCAATTATTGGCGTTGGTTCACGTGGCGGTGAAACATATGGTCGTTATTTTATGGAAAGACCTGATATGTTTAAAATATCTGCTCTTTGCGAAATAAAACCTGATAGACTTAAAAAATATCAAAGAGAATTTATGGTTGATGAAAGTCAATGCTTTGTTGATGAAAATGAGTTCTTTAAAGAAAAAAGAGCTGATTTTATTGTGATATCTACTCTTGATCAAGATCATGTAAGGCATGCTCTTAAAGCTATTGAGTTAAATTATCATATTCTTCTTGAAAAACCAATTACTGCAAATGAAGAAGAATTATATATGCTTCAAGAGGCTGCTGATAAAAAGAAAGTAAAAATTCTTGTATGTCATGTTTTAAGATATACGGTTGCCATGCAAAAGATTAAAGAATTATTGAATAATAAAGCTATTGGTGAACTTGTATCTATCGATCATTTAGAAAATGTTACATATTGGCATCAAGCGCATAGCTTCGTACGTGGTAACTGGCGTAAAAAGGAAGATACTGCTCCGATGATTTTAGCTAAGTGTTGTCATGACTTAGACTTACTTCAATGGTTTGCAAATAGCGAGTGTGATTCAATAAGTTCATTTGGAAAACTAAATTTCTTTAATGCAAAGCATGCACCAAAAGGCGCAAAAAGAAGATGTCTTGATTGTCCACATGTAGAAACATGTCCATACTCAGCATATAATATTTACATTAAAAAATGGAAAATTGATGGTTCACCAAAAAATTGTTGGCCTTACAATGTTTTAACTGATGAAACATTAAGTGAAGATACTTTAATGGAAGCAATCAAAAAAGGACCTTATGGACGTTGTGTATTTTATTGTGATAACGATGTGGTTGATAGTCAATCAGTTAACATTTTGTTTAAAAACGGCGTTAGCGCCAATTTAAAGATGACGGCATTTAGTAAATATTCTGGAAGATATGCTCACTTTTTTGGAACGATGGGTGATATTATATATGATGAACCAGCAGGAACAATCACTTTAAATGTTTATAATGGGCAAGATCAAAAATGGACAATTAGCGAATTAACTAATGAACTTAGAGGACATGGTGGTGGCGATATTCATATGATGAATTATTTCTATCGTATGATTGTTGATAATAAAGAAATTCAAGAAACTAGTCTTTCATGTTCTATACAATCTCATCTAATGGCCTTTGCCGCAGAAAAATCAAGAGAAAATGGTGGAGAATTAGTTAAACTATAAAGAAAAAATGTGGTATATACAGCCACATTTTTTTTATTGGTTAACAAGAGAATTTTTTTCTGAGTGAATATATTTTATATATTCGTATTGAGTGTTGATTCTACTACATTTTAACATTGAATTATAAACTTCATCTCTTAGTTTTTGCACGCTTTCTTTTTTACTTAAAGACATATCGCAAAAAAATGGACCATCAACATAAGTTACAATTTTAGGACGTTTTCCAATCTTTCTTTTTGCATAAGTAGTAGTCATTGTAAAGCATGGAACATTAAACATATAAGGATATGTAAAAGATACATTTTTAAAAGGTCTAATTTTAGTATAATAAGGCCAAATATGGGCTTCAGGGTAAATAGTTATAGCTTTTTTATTATTTAAATGATGTTTAATTGCCTCAAGAAAGTTTTTGTTTCCTTTAATGGTTGATGGAATAGGAAGAGCTCCAAGCATAGATACAAGGGTTTTTAATCCCTTTATTGAGGTTGCATCAGGATTACAAATAAGGTAGTTTTTCTTTGGAAAAGATAAAAGTGTTGGCATGAAAGCATCACCGATAAGGCAGGTATGATTACTATAAACAAAATAACCTGATTTCTTATATTTTTTTAAAATCTTTTTATTAATAAATTTTTGATGATAAGCAATTTTTGTAAAAATAAAGACAAGAGGAGAAGCGATAATATGATAAACAATAAAAGTAAAAAATC
The DNA here is from genome assembly GCA_022767485.1 of Erysipelotrichaceae bacterium. Classification (GTDB taxonomy): domain Bacteria; phylum Bacillota_I; class Bacilli_A; order RFN20; family CAG-631; genus CAKPXW01. The sequence continues at coordinate 2,838 of JALEMY010000039.1, read as the reverse complement.
TATAAATTGGATTATGATTAATATAACGATGTGTGGAAGGAGTTAATATAGTTTTAATGTTGTTTTCCGCAAAATCATCGTTTAATTCATCACTATAATATATTATTTTTCTCATTTTCTCGATACTTTTTTATCGTTTCTTCAAGCATTGCTCTCATTTTTTTCATGCACTCTTCTTGATTAAACTGCTTTGTATATCCAAGATAATCTTGTTTTAGTTTTTCTTTTTCTACTGGGTGTTCAATCCAATAATCAATTTTTTTAGCTAAGTCTAAAGGATTGTTGTAATCAAATAGATTGTCGCTTGTTAAGGCAAAGGCTTTAGTAGCGCTTTTAGGAGAGTTAGCAATAAGAGGAACCAAGCCACAAGAAATAGCTTCTAAACAAGAAATAGCTTCGATTTCTATTTCTGCTGGATGGCAATATAAATCAGAATAGTTAATTACTTCAACTAACTCATCATGCGAGAAAAATTTAATAATAGGATTAATATTTAATTCTTGAGCTTTTTTAATAATATATTGTTTTCTAGGGCCATCTCCAGCAAATATTAATTGGATATTATCTTTGTATTTTGATAGGTTAACAGCATTTAATAAAACTAAATGTGATTTTTCTTTCGAAAGTCTTCCGATAAATAAAATAACAAATTTATCTTTAAATTCATCGGGTTTTTTACAATTAATTTTATGATAACGATCATTTACACCATTTGAAATAACATAAGCATTCGTTTTAACTTTAACATCATTTTCAAAAACTTCTTTAATGAAGTTTGTAGGGTAATGAATAGCATCAACGTATTTATAAAATTCGTTATAAAAATTTTTATAAGTAATATGATTTGCTAATGCTACATTCATTAAAAACAAATGACTAGTAATGTTTTCAGCTTGGCAGTGAAATCCTGCGCTAACAGGAATATGATATTTCCTAGCAAATTTTAGTGCAACGCGACCAAGTTTAAAAGGAATCATAACATGAATAATATCGGATCCTATAATAGCGTTTTCAATGATTTGTTCATCAGGCTTTGCAATACTTACACTATTTTTTTTCACGTAATTATTTAAAAACCTTCCAAAGTTATATGTCGGTACGATAAAGTAGTTTTCCTTTCCTGCTTTATCTTTATCACAGCAGACAATTTTTACAATATCGCCACATTTTGTTAAGTATCTTACTAAATTCATACAAGCGGTAGTAGTACCATTATTTTCTTCTCCTAAAACATCGGCAATGATGGTTACAATCATGTTATCACCCACTTTACTTTTTTTTATAAAATAAGTATACTTTATTTAATAAAATTTATAAGTAAATTTTAATTTAGTTTTCTCTAAACTTTACTTATAGATTTGTAGAATTTGATTCTACAAATAGTTTACTTAAAAATTTCCAATAGAAAGAAGGGTTTTTATGGAAGATGTAAAAAGCAATATAGCTAAAAATATCACTGAGCTTAGAAAATCTAAAAAATGGACACAAGTAGAACTTGCTGAAAAATTAAATTATACCGATAAAGCTATTTCAAAATGGGAGCGTGGTGAATCAACCCCTGATGTTGAAGTGTTATACATGATGTCACAATTATTTGGGGTAACTATCGATTATTTTTTTCACTCTGATTCTAGTGAAAATTTAAAAAAATATTTGCTTCCTAAAAGCATTATGCAAAAAAGAATTGCCCAAATTTGTTTGATTATTACTGCAGTAATTTTTGTATCTGTCGCAATCTTCGTGTACCAAACCATAAAAGATGTGGCAAATGCTAGAAAATATTGGGTAGCATTTATTGTAGCTGTTCCTATTAGTTGTATAGTATTATTTATCGCAATGAAAAAAGAAAAAAATTATCGTTTTCTTCCTTTGGTTGGTTCTGTTTTTGTTTGGTCTTCGCTCGCTTCAATTTATTTATACTTTTTAGTAAACAATGAAAATGTATGGATAATCTTTTTAATTGGTCTTCCACTTCAAGTTGCACTTTTAATAGGAGGATTTTTAAGAAAATAGCAACAAATCTACTATCAATTCATAAAATATTATGAAAATATTTTAAAGGAGAAAAAAATTGATAGTTAATAATCCGTTTCAATTAATTGGTAACACACCAATGATTCATTTAAATAAATTATCAAAAAAAATGAACTGTAATATTTACTTAAAACTTGAAAAATATAATTTGACAGGTTCTAGTAAAGATCGTGCGGTTTACAATATGATACAAGAATTAATAGATAGTAAAAAAATAAATAGTGATACCACAATTGTTGAACCAACAAGTGGTAATACCGGTATTTCTTTGGCATGCATATGTAGCTATTTATCGATAAAATGCATTATTGTAATGATGGAAAATAGCAATATAGAAAGAGTTAAATTGATTCGCTCATATGGAGCTAAGATCATCTTTACTCCAAGCACAGAAAAAATGCACGGAAGCATTAAAATGGCACAAAAACTGCTTAAGGAAAATAAGAATTATATTATGTTATCTCAATTTGATAATTACGAGAATGTTTTAGCACATTATAAAACAACAGGAAAAGAAATATATTTAGATCTTCCTTTAGTTGACTGTGTATGCTTAACCTATGGTACAGGCGGCACTGTTAGTGGAACATGCAAATATTTAAAAGAAAAAAATAAAGATATTGCGTGTGTTGCTATAAAACCTAAAGAGAAAAACCACCATATTATCGGGATAGCATCAAATGTTAAAAGCAAAAATTATTATAAAGAAAATGTGGATTATACTATTAGTGTCGATGATGTTTCTTCATTTAAAATGATGAAGTATGTAGCATTAAATGAAGGAATAATGATTGGTATTTCCTC
>JALEMY010000023.1 GCA_022767485.1 Erysipelotrichaceae bacterium | reverse complement strand
ATGTCTTTAGCGACTTTGCTAATTGTTGGAGACATTTCTTCTAACCCTTCTTTAGCAATTGGCATTTGACTTTGCATATTATATGCAGCAATTTTCCTTTGATTTGGAATAACAAAGCGAACAATTAATCCTGCAATCATTAAAAATATTCCTATAAAAATAAGAAATGTTTTTAATGTTTGTTTTTCAAACCAATCATCGGCAAATGAGTCCATTTCAGGAACTTTCACCACAAAAATACCACAAAGTAATAAAGTTAATCCTAATATGATAATAAGTATTCCTGCAATTTTAATTTTTTTGTTAATTCTCTGATAATTTTCTTCACTTAAGAAATTTTGATTCATAAAATGTCCTCCAATAGTATTTTATCACAAATAAATATTAATTAGAATAAAATTCAATTTTAAAAGTAGTTTCGTAATTTAATATACTGGAAACATAAATATTAAAATGATAACGATTACAAATGTGCTTAACGATTGATAAACCAAGGCCTGTACCTTTTATAGGATTGTTTTTAGCATTTCGCTTATTGTGCCATCTAACCTTTTATTATCTAAGAATCTTATTCCATTTTGATCTTCAATACCATAATCATTAGTTGAACATCTTACGGCTACAATATCTAAATTAGGAGAGAATATTTGTGGGAATTTACCAAAATTTAGTATACCACAAACTGTTGGGTAATTATTTTTGTCAATTATTCCATTCATTTTTAATATAGTGTCTCTATCCAAATTAATTAAATTGGGTTTTACTGATATAATTTTATCCAAAAAGGCATTTATAGATATTTCGTTAAATATATCTTTATCAATTCTTTCCTTACTACGCAATTCATCTTCTGTTTTATACTTAAAAGCATCAAAACTATATATTTCATAATCTGTCATTGGTAAATCCGCGTCCCCGACTCGAATATATGAACCTTTCATTTTACCTTTTCCAGAATAATAACACGGTTTATTAAAAACATCTAATTCTGGTATTTCAGCAGAAGCAATAATTTTTCCATCGTATTCACAAATTGTAATTATTGGTCTAATTTTAGGCTCCATCATTAATGATTGTTCAGTTATTTTCTTTTGGAAAATATCAGGATTAGTAATCCCACATATGTCATAATTGTTTTTTTCATCCACACCGAAAATTATAATACCTCCTGATGTGTTAGAAAAACTAGAAAAAGTATCATACAAATTTTCAGGAACGCCTCTTTAGCTTTTTTAAACTCAATGTAAAGAAACAATATTATCTATTAAATCAATTAACTCTTTAGTTTGCATATTATTCAAATCCTTTTCTACTATTATTACACTACAAAATTATCAAACATCAATAAATTACGAAAATAATATAAAATTACGAAAATAATAAATAAATTACGAAAATAAATTACGAAGATACTTTCCTCTATTTTCCTTGTTTTCATGAATGTGCTCGAATATTTTAAAGTATATCATCGTTTGAACTTGCTTCAACGATTCTGCTAACTAATGGTTCGTTTTTATCTTTTGCTTCTTCAAGTCCTATTTTAGTGAAAAATCCATCTCTTGTACCACTTGTAGTATCTCTTGTGTAACATGTAATGTTTGCATTTGTATCGAATGATGCTTCATTACAAGACATCAAAAGTAAAGAACATGACATTGTAAGTATTGTTAATTGTTTTGTTTTCATTTTTTTCTCCTTTATTTACAGCATTATTTTAAGAAAATATAAAAAAATAAAACACCATAGTGTAGTAAATAATTGTAAAGAAGCTGTAAAGAAAGAGCTAATTATAAAGTTATTTTTAGGCTTTAAAAAAGCAAATTAATTAATTATAATTATTTATAGTCTGCTAGGAGGAAAAGATAATGAGTAAATGTAATAATCTTTTACGCTTTGCATTTTTATTTGTTTTTTCTTTTGTTTTATTTTAAACATGATGCATATTATAAAGGTAATTATATTGCTATTGGAGAATAATATATGAATAATATAGTTGATTATTTATTAGAATTAAAAGATGATAAATATGCGATGTTTATAAGTGCTCTTACGCCATCGATTTTTAAAGATAGATTTATTGGCGTAAGAGCGCCATTATTAAAACAACTTGCAAAAACACTTTCTATGCAAGAAATAAATGATTTTTTGCATGATTTACCGCATTTTTATTTTGATGAAAATATGCTTCATAGTGTTTTACTTTCAAATATCAAAGATTATCAATCATGTATTGAAAAAGTACAGGAATTTTTACCATATATTGATAATTGGGCAGTATGCGATACAATAAAACCCAAAGTTTTTAAGAAAAATAAAGATGATTTAATGAAGCATATCTTATTATGGATTAAATCGAATCACACATACACTATAAGATTTGCTATTTCAATGTTAATGACTTTTTTCTTAGATGATGATTATAAAAAAGAATACTTAGATATTCCATTAACTATAAAAAGTGATGACTATTATGTAAAAATGATGATAGCATGGTTTTATGCAACTTCTCTTGCCAAACACTATGATGATACAATTTCATATTTATTAGATAATAAATTAGATAAATGGATTCATAATAAAACCATACAAAAAGCAATTGAAAGTTATCGAATTAATAATGAAGATAAAAAGCTATTAAGAACATTAAAGAAATAGTCTTTATGATCGATTTAAAAAGATGATAAAATCATTCAATAAAAAGATAGATTCACATGATAAAAATCTTTCATAAAGTGAAAAATGGTGGTATAATATAAGAAACTTTAATAAGTTTAGGAGGAATTATTATTTATGGCTGATTACAAATTGAACAATTATACTTTAATTGAATTATTACATTTATCATATTTGTTAAGAGATTCATTTGAGTATTGCCATGCACAAATTAACGTATCTCAAGAAACATTTGAAAAAAGAGCTTCAATGGCTAAAAATATGTTAGCTGAAGGCAACTTCGTAGAAAAATGGCTTAGTAACCATCCAAACGATGAAGTTAAAAAAGTATATTCACAATTAGTTAACTATTTCAATAATATTTATGAAGAAGAAAACTATGTTCACTTCGACACAAGAAAAGTTGAAGTTGAAAAACTAGTTGATTTTGTTGAAGAAACAATTAAGAATTATCAAGTTGTCGAAGATATTTTAAAAGCTTTTTATACAGAATATAAAAAGAATCCTGATAATATCATTGCTCAACCAGTTGAAAGATGTATCATTTCATCTTTTGATTATTATCGTGTTATTGCTAACTGGTTATTCTTTAATGAAGTTATTAAAAATGATGGAGAATATAAAAAAGCACTTCAAGCAAGTGGTAATAAACCATCATATGAAGTTAATTACAATTTAAATCTATTAAAAAGATTAGTTGGTGCATTTAACTTTAATAGACAAAGATATACTGGAGATAAAGTTGATATTAAACAGATGTTTGATGATTCTATGCTAGCATTTAAAGCACTTGATGGAACATTATTTAAAGATAATGAAGAAAAAACAGGTAAGAAATTAACTGCTGAAGAAACACAAAAAATGGCTAAAGAAGTTATTGAAAAAGCAGCTGGTGAATGTGTTAGTGCGATTAGAATGTATGAACCAATTTGGAGAGAAACATATAGTGGCGTTGCTAAATATATGCAAGAAAATCCTCTTCAACAAAACGCTTCAAGCGAAAAAGGAAATGCGTAAAAAGGACGAGAAAAAGTCCTTTTTTATTAAAAAATATGACAGAACATAAACAAAGTAAAAAACAAATATTTTATGAAATATTAAGGTTTCTTCTTATTGGTGGTTTTGCAACAATTGTTGATTATTTAGTCTTTTATTTTTTCAATTTGTTCGCATTAAAAGAAATAAATTCACATCTTAATTTAACAATATCAACAGCGCTAGGTTTTATAGCAGGATTAATTATAAATTGGCTTTTTTCTGCAAGGTTTGTTTATCATTATGAAAAAAAGACAACAAATAAACAATTTATTATTTATTTATTAATTTGTCTATTTGGACTTTTAGTTACGGAACTTGGAATGTTTCTTGCGTCTGTTACTTTCGATAAACTATATTTAACTTTTATTGTTCGCTTTGATTTTTATAAATTATTTTTTAAATGTTTAATGACACTAATCGTATTAATCATCAACTATCTTGGAAGAAAGTTTTTGGTATTTAACGATAAAAAATAATAAGCGATTATTAGCTGTAAAACTTTAGATTTTACAGCATTTTTTTTGATATTAAAAATTGTGTTTATCATTTTGTTTTTGCTATAATGCATTATAGGAGAGAAAAATTATGAACATAACATTAATTACTGGCGCTGCAAATGGCCTTGGAGAATCATTTGCAAAATTATATGCTAAAGATGGAGAAAATCTCTTGTTAGTTGATATTGATGAAAGCAATTTATTAAGAGTAAAGAAAGAATTAGAAACGATTAATCAAAATATTATTATCGAAACTTTAGTAGCTGATTTAACAGATGTTAATGAATTAAAAAAAGTTTATCAATATACATTAGACAAACAATTTTTTGTTAATAATCTAGTTAATTGTGCAGGTTTTGGCGAACAAGAAGATTTTTTAAAAATGAATGTTTTTAAGCAGATTGCTATGACTAATTTAAATTGCAATGCTTTGCTATATTTTACAAGAGTATTTTTAGATAAAATGGTTGATAAGGATGAAGGACATATTATCAATGTTGCATCTATTGCAGGATTTTTACCTGGTCCTTATATGTGTACTTATCATGCCACTAAAGGATACGTTTTACTATTAGGGGAAGCAATTTCTTATGAACTTAGAAAAAGCAATGTTAAGCTATTGACATTATGTCCAGGGCCATTTATGTCACAATTTGTTAAAAAAGCTCATAACGATTACACATTTAGTAAAATTAAACCTGTTAGTAGTGATAAAGTGGCTAAATTTGGCTATGAAAAGTCAAAGAAAGGAAAATCATTAGCAATCGTTGGTTTTAAAAATCGCTTAACAATTTTTGCAGCTAAGCTTTCACCTAGAAAATTTGTCACTTTTAGTAGTGCAAGGACTATGAAAAAAGTATAGTTTCGTTAGGAAGTGATATAATGCAATATGCAAAACTTCAAATTTTTTGTTTTTTATTAGTTGTTTTTTTAAATATCACTTATATAAAAGCAACACTTAATAAAAAGATATCATGTAACAAATTTTATGATGCTCTTATGGCTATAGCGCCTATTGCGATTTTCTTTGATGGACTTACAGCAATTACAGTTAACAAATTAGAGCAAATAGCTCATGAGTGGAATTTAGTTTTTCATTGGTTATTTTTTATTTCAATGGATTTAGTAATATACTTTTTATACTTATATATGATCGATAAAACTATCGGAATGAGTAAGAAAAAGTCGAAATTGTTTTTGCTTTCTTTGCCTACTATAATTTCGATATTTATTATTTGTTTAACGATAAAAGATTTAAAGTTTTATGAAGGAAATTATACAAATTACTCCATGGGTATTTCTGTGATAACATGTTACACCTCATTACTTATTCACTATGGTATTATCTTTGCTTTAATGATTTTAAAGTACAAACATTTAGCTAAAAGAAAAGTTAATACTATATTGATATCTTTGATTTTTTCTTTTTCTTTATTAATCGTGCAGGCGATTAATAAAGAAGCATTGATTTCTGCCTTTTTCCCAACAATTTCTTTAATAGGTATGTATATTTCTTTAGAAGATCCTTTTATTAGAAGACTTGAAATGTATAATCAAGAAATGGTTTCAGACTTTTCGACATTAATTGAAAGTAGAGACAATAGTACAGGCGGACACGTTAAAAGAACAAAATACTATGTGTCTATTATCGTAAATAGTATGAAAAAAGATGCTAAGTATAAAAATATTATGACATATGATTATTGCAAGAATATTATCGATGCCTCACCAATGCACGATATTGGAAAAATTGCCACTCCTGATAGCGTTTTACAAAAAAATGGTAAACTTACAAAAGAAGAATATGAAATAATTAAAAAACATACTATTGAAGGTAGTAGAATAATTAAGGAAACATTTTCTAATATCGATGATCAAGATTTTTTAAATGTAGCTTATGATTGTGCTAGATACCATCATGAAAAATATAATGGTAATGGTTATCCTGAAGGATTAAAAGAAGAAAAGATTCCTCTTCATGCTCGTATTATGGCAATAGCTGATGTATTTGATGCGATAAGTTCGAAAAGATGTTATAGAGATGCTTTGCCTTTAGATGAATGTTTTAAAATAATTCAAGATGGTAAAAATAGTGATTTTGATCCTGATTTAGTCGATTTGTTTTTAGCAAAAAAAGATGATATTTATAAATTTTGCATTGAAAATAGAAAGTAAAAAAAGATTGCCATTAGTTTGACAATCTTTATTTTTTTATGCTTTTGATAAATATTTTTTTAAATCTTCAACCTTATCTAAATCTTCCCATCTTACATGGATATCATTTCTACCAAAATGTCCATATGATGCTAACGCTTTAAATTGCGGATCAGTTAAATTTAAATGAGAGATAATTTCAGCAGGTTGCAATTTAAAGTTTTCAAGTATTGCTTCAAGAATTAATTTTTCAGGTATTTTATTAGTGTTGAAGGTATCAACCATTACTGAAGCAGGATCTGCTTTACCAATAATATAGGCAAGTTGTACTTCACAACGACTAGCTAAACCAGCTGCCACCACATTTTTAGCAATATATCTAGCCATATAAGCACCGCTTCTATCAACTTTTGTACAATCTTTTCCAGAAAAAGCGCCACCACCATGACGAGATGAACCACCATAAGTATCAACAATAATTTTTCTTCCAGTTAAACCAACATCACCTTTAGGACCACCAATTACAAATTTTCCTGTCGGATTAATATAATGTTTAAAGTTTGTGTTCATATTAAATGATTTTACAACAGGAATCATTATTTCATTATAGATGTAGTTTTTAAATTCGCGCTTTTTAAATGATGGATCGTGTTGAACAGACATTAATATCGATTGAATTTTTGGCTTGTTTGGATTTGTATAATCGATTGTAACTTGAGATTTCATATCAGGACGAGCCCATTTAAAACTGCCTTCTTTTCTTTTTTGTGTGGCAATTCGCACAAGTTTATGAGCGATCACTATTGGAAGTGGCATATAGCCTTTTGTCTCATTTGTTGCATAGCCAAACATCATTCCTTGATCGCCAGCTCCTTGCTTATTTACACCTAAAGCGATGTCTAAAGATTGTGTCTTAACATAAACATCGATTTTGCAAGTTTTATAATCAAGGCCATAACGCACATTATCATATCCGATTTCTTTAATGACATCACGGGCAACTTTACGATAATCAACTTTGGCTTTAGTTGTAATTTCACCACCGATGATAATATGGTTTGTTGTCGCATAACATTCACAAGCAACACGGCTTGATTTATCTTGCTTTAAACATTCATCTAAAATAGCATCAGAAATAGCATCGCATAATTTATCAGGATGCCCTTCAGATACTGATTCTGAAGTAAATAATTTTTTTAGTTCCATGTTCTTTCTCTCCTTTTTATGCAAAAAAAAGCATTCCGAAGGGAAAGCTTTTTAATTTTCATCACAAAATTATACTAACTTTCTCTTATTGTTCAGATTTCTCTGCTGAGGTTCAGCACCTTTTCTTTCGAAGGTTGCTACCACTTTCAACGATCCTTCATCTAAGTGGGTTCGAAATAAGAGCTTTTTTATTTGCTTAACTATTATATATCTTTATCTTTTTTACTGTCAATCTTTTTTCTGCTATTTTCTTTGATTTTGCGATAAATGGATAAGTCATCTGATGATATTGTCGTTATTTGCGTAATAATATCGTTATCAATACCAAGTTCATAAAGAGTGTTTGCTATAATTAATTGTCTTTTATAATCTTCATCTTTCATAATATTCACCAAATATATTATTGGTGATTATTAATTTTTTATAATGTTTCTTTTAAAGCTTTTGCAAGTTGGTCAGGACAAGAAGTTGGCCTAATGCCACATTTAATGCCTTCAAGTAATGAAATAACCTCTCTTACTGGTCTATTTTTACAAAGAGCACTTACTCCTTGCGTATTGCCATTACATCCGCCAATAAAAGTAACATTTTTCACAATTCCATCTTCAACATCTACAATAATTTCTCTTGAACAAGTACCGCTTGTTTTATAATGATGTATTGCCATAAAATCACCTCGAATAATAGTATAACATAAAATTATTAATCATATATTGTTATGGTGAAAAAAAATGAAAAAAATATTAAAGATTATTCTATTGTTAGTTTCTATGTGTTCATGTTCAAGTAAAGAAATCGCTGCAAATAATAAAGCAAAAGTTTATTATCACTACAAGACTGTTGAACCATATTTAGCGATAACTTTTGATGATGGACCAAACAAAATTCAAACACCTAAGGTGCTAAAGATTTTAAAAAAATATGATGCAACTGCCACATTTTTTATGATTGGTGAAAACATCGAATATCAAAAAGAAGTTGTAAAAAAAGTAAGTGAAGCAGGTCATGAAATTGGAAATCATTTTTATACTCATGAAAACATTAATAAAATGAGCAAAGAAGAAATTAAAGAAAGCATTGTCAAAACAAATGATTTAATTTATTCAATTATCAAGAAAAAACCAACTGTAGTAAGGCCACCTTATGGTATTGTTAATGACACATTAAAGGAAGTATGTGGTGAATTAAATATGTCCATCATTTTATGGACTTCTGATAAGGATTCAAGAGATTGGGATAAAACAAAAGATAGTGACATCATCAATAATGTGACTAAAAAAGTATCTAATGGCGATATATTTTTATTTCACGATGGAAGTAAAACATATACCAACACATTATCAGCTATCGATGTTGTTTTGCCAACATTAAAAGAAAGAGGATTTAAATGGGTAAGCGTTAGTAAACTATTAGACAATTAATATCTTACATAGTTTTAAATCTTAGCGCTCATTATTCTTGATAAGTTCTAGGGTATATGATAATATTATAATAAGTAAGATAATTTATTATCTTAAAATTATTTTTGTATCGTTAGTAAAGAAAGAAATGGGCAAATGCGAATAAAAGTGTTATTTGCAATCTTTTTGAGGAAAAACAATGGCTGCTTTAAAAAATAAGAGCATGAAGAAAATGTGGTATTCTATTTCAAGCAAAGCATTTGTATTTTTACTTATTATTGCTTTGTTTTTGATTTTCATGTTTCAAAATAAAAGCCGTATAGAAAGATTAAATGAGAGCTATGTTCAAGAAAGTAGCATACAAAAAGCACAGCAGATAGATAGTGTTTTCAAAGAAACGTTAGAAAACATGAAAAGGCTTTCTTATTGGTTTTCTAAATCTTTAACAACAAATGAAGTTCAGCCAGAGCAACTAGCTGAACTTGAAAATAAAACAGATTTTGATTATGTTCGTTTTGTCGATGTAAATGGTGTTAATATCGCTTCAGACGGTAGTAGTAATGATGCTTTAGACCGTGAATATTATATAGAAGGAATGAAAGGAAATTCAGGAATTAGCACTATAGAGACATCAAGAATTACTGGAGAAACATTAGTAAACTTTTATACGCCATTAATGTTAAATGATCAAATAATTGGTGTTCTTCGTGGTGTATATCTTGCAAATCAAAGGATGCATGAACTATTAAAGACATCATTTTTTGGCGTTCAAGCTTCCTCATTTTTGTGTACAAACGAGGGAAATGTTATTTCCTTAAACCATAAAGAATTCGAGACATTTGAAGAAAAAAAGTACTTAAATGATTTTTTAACTAGTGATGTATCTATTGATGAAAATAATGCAAATATTATTAAAAAAATGATTCAAGGTAGAAAATCAGGTTCGTTTTTTTACAAAGAAAAAGGAAAAAGAGCGATTGGATATGTAACACATATTGAGTGTGTTGATTGGCTTCTTATTGAAACATTTCCAACAGAAGTAACTGAAAGAATGTATAATGAATCAATTAGAGCCGGGGTTTTCTTAGAAATATCATTGATTGTTTTGTTTTTCGCCTATTTAGTATATCTTATCAATAAAAATAGAATTGAAAAGAATCGTCTTTTAGAAGAAAATAAGGAGATGGATTATGTAATTCATGGAACACCTAAATTATTTGATTCATTCGTTATGATCGATCTTGAAAACAATTCATATCGTTATTTATTAAATACCACACCATTAAATGCTATAGCATCAAATGGTTCTTATAATGATTTTTTAGACAATGAACAAAAGAAATTAGACGAAGATGAAAGAAAACGCTTTAGAAACTTTACAAGTATTGAGAATATAAAGTTAGGGCTTAAAGAAAATGAAAACGGCATAAAGGATGAATACAAATATTGTAAAGATGATACAAATGAGGGTTATTTTTCAATCAATGTCGTTTGCTTAGAGAAAAAAGATGATATACCTAGTAAGGCACTAATTGGTATACAAGATATTACTAAGTCTAAACTTGCAGAAATAGATTATCAAAACACATTGAAAAAAGCGATGGAAGATGCAAATAAAGCTAGCGAAGCTAAAAGTACCTTCTTATTTAATATGTCTCATGATATTAGAACACCAATGAATGCGATTATCGGCTTTGCTGATTTAATTGAAAAAAATGCATATAATGGAGATGAAGTTAAAAATTATATTGGTAAGGTTAAAAAATCTAGTAAAGTTTTATTAAAAATTATCAACGATGTATTAGATCTTGCTCATATTGAAAGTGGAAAAGCACAACTTGTTTTAGCTCCTCATAATTTATATGATGATTTTTATGATATAAAAGATATGTTTGTTGAAGAAATGGAAAGAGCAGGACTTGATTTTCATTTTACAATAAATATTAATAATAATGTAGCTCTTTATGATGATTTAAGTCTTAGTAGAATTTGTATTAATTTATTAGGTAATGCCATTAAGTTTACTAAAAAAGGCGGCCATGTTGACATGGATTTAAGTGAGACAAAGCAAAGTGAAGATGGTATTTCAATATACACAATAAAAGTAAGTGACAGTGGCATTGGCATTAGCAAAGAATTCATGGATCATATTTTTGATGCATTTGAACGTGATCATTCAAATAATGTCAATAAAACTGAAGGTAGTGGGCTTGGTTTATCAATCGTTAATAAATTAGTGAAGATGATGAATGGTACTATATCAGTAGAATCTATCATGAATAAAGGGACAACTTTTACTATTAATTTACCATTAAAGGTAATTAAAAGCGATATAAATAATAATAAAGCAAAAGAAAATAAATATGATTTTTCAGCAAAAAGATTTCTTCTTGTTGAAGATAATGATTTAAATAGAGAAATTGCAATCAATATATTGTCCGATACCAACGCTATCATTGATATTGCTCAAAATGGGAAAATTGCTGTTGATAAAGTTAAAGAAAGTAGCAATAATCCATATGATGTGATATTGATGGATATACAAATGCCAATAATGAATGGTTATGAAGCAACACGAATCATTCGTTTGCTTAAAGATCAAAAATTAGCTAATTTGCCAATAATTGCTATGACAGCTAATGCTTTTGAGGAAGATAAAAAATTATCTTATGAGGCAGGAATGAATTATTTTGTTGCTAAACCTATTGATGTTGAAGAATTATATAGCACTATTAATAAAGCATTAAATAAATAGTTGGTTAAGGTGGGAGAAAAAGATGCAAAAAAGGAAAATTTTAGTTGTTGAAGATAACAAAATTAATCGCGATATGCTTTATGAAGTATTACATGAACAATACAGTGTAATTTTAGCTGAAAACGGTCAACAAGGACTTAATTGTTTAAAAGAAAATGAAGATGTTGATTTGATTTTACTTGATATTATTATGCCTGTCATGGATGGTTATACATTTCTTGATATTATCAAAAAAGATAATGTTTTATCGCTTATTCCAGTAATTGTTATAACCCAAGGAAATAGTCAAGAAGATGAAGTAAAAGCTTTAAAACATGGAGCTAATGATTTTATTAGTAAACCATACAATAACGATGTTATCTTGCATCGTGTAAAAAGTATTATTACGCTTCGTGAAACAGCAGCATTAGTTAATAACCTTCGCTATGATCGTCTTACTAATCTATATAAAATCGATTATTTTTTCCAAAAAGTTAAAAATAGATTAGCGGAAAACCCCGATAAACATTATTGCATTGTTTGTAGTAATATTGAAAATTTTAAATTATACAATGATGTTTATGGTGTTGAACAAGGAGATAAATTATTAAAAGAATTAGCAAATATCATGATAGAAATGGTTGGAAAAAATGGTATTTGTGGTCGATATTCTGCTGATAGATTTGTATGTCTTCAAGAGGCGAATCAAGAAAAAAAAGATAGGGAAAGATTTGGTAAAATTAATGTTTCTTTATCTTCAAGTATCAATAAAGTAGTCATGAGATGGGGAGTTTATTATATCAATGATACTAGTATTTCTATAGAGCAAATGTGTAGTAGAGCGCTTCTTGCTGTAAATAGTATAAAAGGTTCTTACAATCAATTTTTTGCAATATATGATGATGCTTTACGTGAAAAATTATTGTCGGAAAAGGCTATAACAGATTGTATGGAAAGTTCATTAAAAGAAAATCAATTTGAAGTTTATTTACAGCCAAAATACGATATTAATGACAATATTATGATTGGTGCTGAAGCACTAGTTAGATGGAATCACCCACAACATGGCTTAATTCCACCAAATGTTTTTATGCCTATTTTTGAAAAAAGTGGCTTTATTTCTCGTCTTGATAAATATGTTTGGGAACAAGTCTGCATTTATTTGTCTAATTTTAAAGAAAAAAATTATCCATATTTACCTATATCAATAAACGTTTCAAGAATTGATATTTATGAGCCAGACATTATAGAGTATTTAGCAAATCTTATCAAAAAATATGATATAGATCCTTCATTTGTTCACTTAGAAATCACTGAAAGTGCTTATGCAGAAAGCCAAGAACAAATGATCATGACAATGAACAATCTAAGAAATATTGGCTTTGAAATAGAAATGGATGACTTTGGAAGTGGATATTCATCATTAAGTATGATAGGGGAAATGAAACTTGACACATTAAAATTAGATACAAATTTCGTTCATGCAGAAACTGCAAAACCAATAGAACATAGCATTTTAAATGATGTCATCAATATGGCTCATCGTTTAAATCTTAAAGTTATAGCTGAAGGTGTTGAAACAAAAGAGCAAATACGTCGCTTACAAACTGTAGGATGTGACTATGTACAAGGTTTCTTTTTTGCTCGTCCAATGAAAATAAAAGATTATGAAGAATTATTATTATCGCAAAAAGATAAGCCAATTAGAATAAATAAAAAAGTGTTTACTAATGAAACAAGCAAGTACACTATCTTACTAGCTGATGATGACGCTAAGTTTTCTAAAAAAATATGTGATTTGTTTAATGAATCATACAATATAATTTCTTTAAGTGATGCATGTCAAGTTATTGAAAAGATAAAGGAACAAGGAGAAGCTATCGCAATTATCATTTTAAGTATGACATTAGCAAATGATGGGGCAGTAAAGATTATGAAATATTTAAGAAGCGAGTCTGGATGTTGGGAAATACCAGTTCTTGCCACTACACCAAATAGTCTGAAAATTGAAAAGAATCAATTAGCATTAGAAGCTGATGATTTTCTATGCAAACTTCATCCTTTATTTGACTTAAGAAAAAAAGTACAACATTTAATTGATGAAGCCTTAACACATAGGAAAATTAAAACTTTAATCAATGAGGCTCATCATGATTATATGACTAATCTTTTAAATAGAAGAGGCTTTAATGCGGCTATGGAAGCTATTCGTAATGAGCACAAACCTCTCGCTTTATGCTTATTTGATTTAGATAATTTAAAAAAAGTTAACGATACATATGGCCATGATATAGGAGATCGTATCATTTCTGCTTTTACGGAAATGATAAGGCATAGTGTTAGAAGCGATGATATAATATGTCGTTATGGTGGAGATGAATTTATTATATTATTTAAAAACATTTGTGCGGAAGATGCCTTAAAAAGAGCAAGACAAATATGCTTTAAATGTCAAGAAAGTATTGAAATTTGTGATATTTCATTATCTTGTTCATGTGGTATTGCAATATGTAGTGCCAATGAAGTTCCAACATTAAATCTTATTGAACAGGCCGATAAGGCATTATATGAAGTTAAAAGAAGTAAAAAAGGAAATTGTGTCATATATCAAAAATAATAAAAAAAATGTTTACTAATATCAATGTAAACATTTTTTATATAAAATTATCTTTTAAAAATTGACTTATTTGCTCGATTTTTTCTTGTGGCAATGATATTTTGCCACTGCTTTGCTTATTCATTCGTGAAATTCGTCTTTTGCAAACAGATCTTATAGCGTCAACTTTTAAATATGAATGAGAAGATGAAAAATCTGCGTTTAATTCATCGATTACTCCTAAATCTAAACTAAGTTTACTTGCTAATATTGGCTTGCTTGATAATGGAATGACGATAATATTTCCAAGATCAATCGCCCAAACTATTGCATAATGACCTTTTTTATTCCTATCGGAAAGTTCAGTTCCAACATTAATACCAAATTCAACCCAAACAATATCCCCTTTTTTTAAATCATCCGGTTGAGGAAGATAGGAACTTTTTTGCAAAGATTGTTTTAAATAAGTAGCTTTTTTATCAAACCATTCAACGAATTCCATAGCGATTTCACTATCGACATTTAATAGTTTTTTTTCAATATTTTTTGTGACTTTATGATAGTTTTCAATAGCTTTATAGTCACTTTTAAATTTCAAAAAATCACCTCGTTAAGGAAGTATATCTATGACCTCTCCTATAACATCATATGCAGTGACATCTATGATTTTAACTTTAACATATTCACCAATGATTAAGCTTTTATCACTATGGATGATAAATTGTCCATCTTCTGCATCTGGAGCATACAAATAACTTCTTCCATAATAATTATTGCCATCAAAGTCTTCTATTAAAACATCATGTATTTCATTTATTCTTTTTTTATTTAATGTAAAAGAAATTTCATTTTGAATTTTCATAATTTCTTTTTCTCTTTTTTTAGCTATTTTACTTGCTATTTTATTTTCCATATTAAAAGCTAATGTATCTTCTTCATCAGAATAGGCAAAAACACCAAGATGATCGAATTTTATTTGTTTAACAAATTCTTTTAAGTCATCAAAGTCTTCTTGACTTTCATTTGGAAAACCTACAATCAATGTGGTTCTTAAAATAGCATTATCAACTTCTTTTCTAATTTTTGCAATTCTTTCTATATATTTTTCTTTACTACCACTACGTTTCATTAAATTCAATATTTTATTGCTAGAATGTTGAATTGGAATGTCAAAATAAGGAAGTAGGTTTTTATGATTTTTAAATAATTCTATTAATTGATCGCTAATGCGGTCAGGATATAAATATAAAACTCTGTAATTAACACTTTCATCAAGCATCAATAAATCTTTTAATAAATCTTCTAATAAGTAATTATCACCATAAATATCCTTACCATAACGAGTAGGATCTTGTGCGATAACAATAATTTCTTTTTTTCCTAAAGAAATCAATCTTTTAGCATCGTTTATTATTTGTTCTTTAGTATATGAATAATAATCTCCTCTAATTAAAGGTATTGCACAATAAGCACATTTATTAGAACAACCCTCACCAATTTTTAAATAAGCAACGGGTAGTGGATTTGATAAACTTCTTTTTAAAGGATTATAAGTTTTAGGTAAAGAAGTTTTAAGTAGTTGGTTAATTGCCTCTCCAATAGTATCATACTCATCAACACCAACTATCAAATCAATTTCTGGTATTTGTTCACTCAATTCCTTTTTATAACGTTTTGCTAAGCAACCAATTACGATGATATATGCATCATCTTTTTTTTCGTTAATTACAGAAAAAATTGTATCGATAGCTTCTTTTTTAGCATCGTTTATAAACCCGCAAGTGTTTATAAAAATAACATCGCTTAAAGAAATGTCATCGATGACATTTATAGTATTATCTTGTCTTAATAATCCTAAGATATATTCGCTGTCAACTAAGTTTTTTACACAGCCTAAAGAAATAAAAGATACATTCATATTACAATAATTGATCCAATGCAGCAATTAGTTGCATCATTTCATTTTCATCTTTACATTTTGCACCAGCAGCATTATCATGTCCACCACCATTAAAGGCACTAGCTACATCATTTATTTTAACACCACGGGAACGAATTGAAACACGCCATCTATATTCATCTTTAGCTGTGATATCTTCGCTAAATTGTACCCACACTTTGACTTCATCATATCCGGAAAATAAATTAACATAAGCTTTAACTTGTTCTCTTTCAATATTTAATTGTTTTAATGTAGCATCGTCAATAAAATAATAGGCAACACCTTTATTAGATAGTTTATAAATGTTATAAATGTGGTTAATAATCTTTAAATCATTTATTGATTTTAGATACATTTTATCGTAAATATCTAAAAAGTTAAAATTGCTTTCAAATAGTTTTGAAACAACCTTAAATGTTCTTTCATTAGTATCTGAATATAAAAATCTTCCAGAATCACCTACGATAGCACTATAAAGATAATAAGCACATTGTTTACTTATTTTCTTATTAAAAGCAATTAACATATCGCCTAGTATTTCAGCTGTTGCTGAAGCGTGCTCATCAATGATAGAAACATCACCAAATTCATCACATAAAGGGTGGTGATCAATTTTAATGATATAATCAGCGTTTTCAATGTATTCTTTACCATCAACACGAGGGGTATTAGCAACATCGACAATAATCAATAAATATTTTTCATCAATATTTTCTTCAAGATGGGTAATAGGATAAAGTTTTGGTGAAAAAAACTTATGAGGTTGTCCTAAAGTTAAGACTTTTTTATTAGGAAAATTATCTTTAATCCAAGTTGCTAAACCAAATTGAGAACCTGAAGCATCAAAATCTGGTACTTCATGACGCAATATTAATATAGTGTTATATTTTTTTATAGCTTTTAAAACTTTTTTATATTCTTTATTCATTGCTTGTACCCATAACAATTTCATATGTATCACGACACATCATCAATTCTTCATTAGTTGGAATGACAAAAACATCAACTTTTGAATTAGGATTAGATATTTTATAACCTTTATTATTGCAGATTTCCACTTTGTTTGCTTCACCTATTGTATAGTCTATACCTAAAGCTTTAGAAATCATTGGAATTAAAACGCTTCTAGTTGAAATTGAATTTTCTCCAACTCCAGCAGTAAAGACTATTGCATCGCATCCACCAAGTTCTACAAAGTATGAGCCGATAAATTGTGCAACACGTGTACAATAAACTTTTCTTGCTAAGAAACATCTTGCATTGTTTTCTTTTTCACCAACATCGATGTCTCTCATATCGCTTGAAACCCCAGACATTCCTAAAAGGCCAGATTCAAAGTTACACATATGATTCATTTGATCAGGTGTCATATTTTCTTTATTCATTATGTATGATAAAATCGAAGGATCTAAATCGCCAGTTCTAGTACCCATAGCAATTCCTCCAAGTGGAGTAAAGCCCATTGAAGTATCAACAGATTTTCCATTTTCAATAGCACAAATAGAAGCACCACTTCCTAAATGGCAAGAAATAGCTTTAAAATTATCACGTCCATAATATTCTTTTATAACAGAAGCGATATATTTATGAGATGTACCATGTGCTCCATATCTTCTAACTTTATATTGTTCATAATAGCGATAAGGTAGTGCATAGATGTATCTTTCTTCAGGAATTGTTTGATGATATGCAGTATCAAATACCATCGTATGAACCGCATTTGGAATAAATTGTTTGAAAGCAACATAGCCAGCATGTTCTGCTTTATTGTGATGTGGAGCAAGCTCGGCAAGTTCTAATACTTTTTCTTCAACATCTTTAGTGACAACTTCAGCTTTACTAAAATATTCACCACCTTGAACGATACGATGACCAACTCCTTTTATATCATCTACACATTCAATGACTTTAAATTCTTGAAATTTATCCATAATAGCTTTAACAGCTTCTGGTTGGTTTTTAATATTTGCTGTTCTTGTTTCCCATTTATCACATGTTTCATTTTGATAATTATAGCGAACTGTAACAATGGCATTTTCAAGACCGATTCTTTCAACTTGTGCTTTGGCAATCAATTGTTCACTTGGCATTTCAAGTAATTGAACTTTTAGTGATGAGCTTCCAGCATTAACGGCTAATATTTTCATAAATAATCCTCCTAAAATAATATTATATTTCCATCCTTCATTTTACTATTTACGTAGTAAAATGTCAAAATGTATTATTGTAAAATGTCAGCCTTGAGATTATAATATATGTAATGGAGAAATACCCAAGAGGCCGAAGGGGGCGGTTTCGAAAACCGCTAGGGGTTAACGCCCGCAAGAGTTCGAATCTCTTTTTCTCCGCCAAAAGAACGCAAAGCTTTGATATAGTAGAAATACTTTATCAAGGCTTTTTTATATACGTTAAAATTTAACACTTTATAATAAGGGACACAAAATAAAAAAAAGAATTGAATTGAATCAATAAAAACTACATTATACCTGATTCTTTTCAATTTTTTTATCAAATGATTCGTCATTTTCCGCCAGGGAGATTTCAACTCGCACCTATTTAATTGCTTTTAAAAAAAGTAATCTAAAAAAAGAATTCTTGATTACTTTTATTTATTAGTATAGATTTTATACTCTTCTTATAGATTCTATCGTATAATTTATTATTTCAGTGTTTGGCCAATCAGTTAAAGATTGATCGATCATACCAGTAGGATAACTATTCAATTCTTTCAATACTTCAAGTGAAGAATCATCTACAATTTTTCCAAATCCAGCATATTGTTTATCTAAATGTGAACAATTATCTACGCATAAAAAGAATTGTGAAGAAGCAGAATTTAAATCGCTTGATCTAGCCATTGAGATAACGCCTAGTTCATGCTTTAAATTGTTAACAAAGCCATTGCTTTCAAACTCACCTTTAATTGATTTAGCTTCTTTGTAATTGATATATTTATCATCTTGGATATAATATCCACCAGCTTGACACATAAAATCTTTAATTATTCTATGAAAAACAATGCCATCAAAAAATTTTTCATCGATTAAGTGTAAAAAATTTGCTACTGTAATAGGAGCGATTTCTTCGTATAATTCAACATACATTTTCTTATTATTTTTAAGAGTAATACAAATCTTATTCATGATTATTAATCTCCTTTTTAATAATATCAAGTAATTCTTGTGGCTTATGAATAATATAATCGACATTTTCATCTTTTAAAACTTGTTCATCTTTATAGCCCCAAGTTACGCCAACTACTTTCATTTTGGCGTTTTTACCGGTTTTAGCATCGACGTCTGAATCGCCAACAAATAGACAATTTAAAGGATTAACTTTTAAACTATCACAAGCTATAAAAACCATATCAGGATTTGGTTTCAATTTAACATTTTCTCTTGAACCTACGAAAACGTCGATATATTCACCAAATAATGGCTTACATAAATTATCTACACCAAATTGATATTTGTTGGATACAATAGCCATTTTAATATTTAATTCGCTGATTTGTGTAATCGTTTGTAAAACTCCATCATATGGAACAGTATAATCTTTTTGATGAATATCATAATATCCTTTAAAATCATTAAAAACATCAGTGAATGTTTTTTCATCAACTTTATGTTTCAAGGCTCTTTCAACAAGTTTTTTTACGCCATTTCCTACAAATGATCTTGTTTCTTCAAGTGTTATTTCATTAAAGTTATGCTTTTTTAAAGCATAATTAACAGCTTCTTTTAAATCAAATAAAGTATTTAACAATGTCCCATCTAAATCAAAAATTATTGCTTCTAGCATTTTCATCACCAAGAGGAATTATAGCATATTATTTAATGCTGTACATAATAAAAAGAAAATTATAAGAACCGTTAATTTTTATTTATAGTTCTAGTGGCAATAATATCGATCGATAAATTACAAACATTAGAAATAATGATATCGTGCAATTTTACAGGTGCACTAATTGATACCTTATGAATTTCTTTTATAACATCAAACATTTTATCTTTTGGTATAGGGGCACTAGTAATTACTGGTAAACGTGAAATAGAAGCATTTGTTAGTTTAACAGTTGAAGTTAAAATTCTTTTTGGACATTTTATTTCATTAATAGCATAATTTTTTCCACGTATACAAGAATTGCCAGTAACATTAAAATTTTCATCGATTGTTAAATGACATCCTTTAGGACATTCGATACAAATAAATGATTTCATAATTTTACCTCCTTAACTTCAAAGCGTAATTCACGCCCATTTGCTAAAGCTTCCTTGTTAAAAGTCATCTTTTCCATTTCTGAAGGTAATATTGCAATTTTGCTGATAGATTTTATCAATTTATCATCTAAATATGCCTCAACCTTAACATTTTTCATAGGCTTTCTAACACGATATTTAAAGCTTATATCCTTTTTTATGTTGTTGACATTAATGTGTTGAGGAACGATATAACTAATATTATTACCGCATTTTACTTGGCAATTATCGTTATCACTATTCAACATATTTTTTAAATACAAACTTGCTCCTACTCCTGCTTGTTTTGCTTCAAGTGAAACATAATCGACTAAATCATGAACATGTAAGGAATTACCGCATTCAAAAATACCAGGGATTGATGTCATATAGTTTTCATCAACGATGGCTCCTTTAGTTGAAGAAATTTTTGCATCGACTCCTTCTAATAAAACATTATATGGAATTAATCCTACCGATAAAATTAAGGTGTCTACTTCAAATTCTTTTTCACTATTTTCTATATAGTTACCCTTTTCATCTACTTTAGCAATGATAATCTTTTCAACACGATCTTTTCCTATAACATCTTTAATTGTATGACTTAAAAATAAAGGAATATTGAAATCATTTAGACATTGAGCAATATTTCTTGCAAGACCATTTGAATATGGCATAAGTTCGGCAACTCCTAATACTTTTGCTCCTTCTAAAGTCATACGTCTTGCCATAATTAAGCCAATATCGCCAGAACCTAAAATAAATGCTTTTTTGCCAACCATATAGCCTTCAATATTCATGTACTTTTGTGCTTGTCCAGCGGTTAAGATACCAGAAATTCTTTTACCTTCAAGCATAATTTGACCAGGGGTTCTTTCAACACAACCTGTAGAAATAATAATAGCTTTTGCTTTAATATGTACAAAGCCTTCACTTTT
Source organism: Erysipelotrichaceae bacterium (assembly GCA_022767485.1). Classification (GTDB taxonomy): domain Bacteria; phylum Bacillota_I; class Bacilli_A; order RFN20; family CAG-631; genus CAKPXW01. The sequence continues at coordinate 25,776 of JALEMY010000023.1, read as the reverse complement.
TGATGAATAATAAACATCTTTATCTTTACTAATAGAACTTACAAATGCATTAGTAATATATTTTATTTTTAATCTTTCAACTTCATTTATATATCTTTGGGCATATTCAGGACCGCTTAATTGTTCATTGAAGGTTTGAAGACCAAAACCATTATGAATACATTGTTGCAAAATGCCACCTAAAAACTCTTCTTTTTCAATAATTAAAATATCGTCGATTCCTTCGTTTTTAGCACTTATTGCGGCAGCAAGGCCAGCACTACCGCCGCCAATAACGACTAAATCTATCGTTTTAACTTCATTCATCTTAATCTTCCTCCTGCATCTTTTTTAATAAAATATTAGAATTTTTATTATCATATAAAATATCTTTTTTATCGACATTATAAAAAGATGCCATTATAGATAATGCTTCGCTTTGGCACATACCGCCCTGACATTTACCAAAACCTACACGAAGGCGTTTTTTAAGGCCTTTGATTGAAAAAGGAGGACAACTTCTATTTAAACAATCGATAATTTCCCCTTTTGATACTTTTTCACATTTACAAACAATGCTAGCATAGTCTTTATTTTCTTGATAAAGTTTATTTTTTTCTTCAAAACTCAATTTGTCAACGTGAACATATTTTCTCACATATGGGTTATAGTTATCTTTCTTAACTAAATTAATTTTTTTAGAAACTATTTCATCAACCACCATTTTAGCAATAGCAGGAGATGAGACAAGTCCTGGTGATTCAATACCTGCTACATTGATAAAGTTTTCACTCATGCTTTCTTTAATGATAAAATCATGTGTTTCTGGAGTAGCACGAATACCGGCAAAAACACGAATTGTTTCATTATAAGGAATGTTGCATATCATATTTTCAGCTTGCTTTTTAACTATATTAATGATATCTTTTTGCGTTGTATTATCATCTTTATAAACAAGATCTGCACTAGGACCAATTAAATAATTATTGCTAGTTGTAGGAGAAATCAATACTCCTTTTCCTTTATTTGATGGCACCATAAATAATGTATGTGAAACAAAAGGTGCTTTAAAATGATTTAAAACGATATATTCACCTTTCCTAGGTAATAAAGTAAACTCATCCTTACCTTTATTGACCAATAAATTGATGTCATCTGCATTTATTCCAGCAGCATTAATAATAATTTTTCCAAAATGCTTATCATTAATATTATATATATCATTTTCTTTGCTTATAGTTTTCACTTCTTCATTTAATATTAATGTTACGCCATTATCAATGGCATTTTCCATGGCATGAACACATAGAGTGAAGGGGTTAATAATACCAGCACTAGAAGCATATAAACCTCCGATTACTTTTGGTGATAATAAAGGTTCCAATTCGTGAACTTCTTTATAGTCTAATAGTTTTGTGACAACGCCATTTTCTTCCCCTCTTTTTTGAAGCATTTTCAATGTGTTTATATCATCTTCATTAAAAGCTAGCGTTATTGAACCAATTCGTTTAAAGCTAACATCTAGTTCACTAGATATTTTATCAAACATAGCATTACCTAAAACATTTAATTTAGCTTTTAAAGTATTAGGTAAAGGGTCGTATCCTGAATGGATAATTGCACTATTAGCTGCTGATGTTTCATTGCACACATCATTGTCTTTTTCAAGCACTAAAACATCAACATTATATTGTGAAAGTTCACGCGCTATCATACAGCCTACAACGCCAGCGCCAATTATGATTATATCGTATATTTTTTTATTTGTTTTCATCTTCCCACCCCTTACACATTCTTACAGCTTTATGCCACTTTTTGATATATTCATCTTTTATATCTTTACTAATTTGCGGATAATATTTTTGATCACATCTCCACTTTTGCTTTATTTCCTCAAGACTATCAAAGACTTTGACTTTAAGGCCTGCTAGTAAAGCTGCTCCTAAAGCTGTGGTTTCCATAATTTTACTTCTTGAAACACTAGCATCGATAATGTCAGCTTGAAATTGCATTAAAAAGTTGTTCATACTAGCTCCACCATCAACTTTTAAATGCTTGATTTTAATATTGGTATCTTGAGCCATTGAATTGATAACGTCCATCGTTTGATAAGCGATTGCTTCAAGTGAAGCTCTAATTATATGATTACGATTAGCACCACGAGTCAAGCCAAAAATTGTGCCTCTAGCATACATATCCCAATAAGGAGCACCAAGTCCGGTAAAAGCAGGAACAATATATACTCCACCATTATTTTTAGCTTTTAAAGCAAAATATTCTGAATCAGCAGCATCGACAATTAAGCGCATTTCATCTCTAAGCCATTGAATTAAGGCTCCACCTACAAAGACTGAACCTTCTAAAGCATATTGAACTTTTTCATCGTGAGTTGCTGCAATTGTCGTAATTAATCCATGTTTTGAATTGATAAACTCATTGCCAATATTCATTAATAAAAAGCAGCCAGTACCATAGGTGTTTTTAATATCACCTTTTTCAAAACATGCTTGGCCAAATAATGAAGCTTGTTGATCACCTGCCACGCCAGTTATTGGAATGTTATAACCAAATAATGACACTTCACCAAAATCTGCACTAGAATTTTTAACTTCAGGTAGCATAGACATTGGAATATCAAAATAATCGCATAATTTTTTATCCCATTTTAATTCTTTAATATTAAATAACATCGTTCTTGAAGCATTTGTATAATCGGTTGCAAACACTTTTCCACCTGTTAGTTTATAAAGTAGCCATGTATCTACAGTTCCAAAAAGAAGCTCACCATTTTTAGCTTTTTCTTTAGCACCTTTTACATTATCTAAAATCCACTTGATTTTAGTCGCTGAAAAATAAGCATCAAGAACTAAACCGGTGTTTTCTTTGATGTATTCTTCTAGACCATCTTTTTTTACTTGCTCTACAATGTTTGCTGTTCTTCGACATTGCCACACAATAGCATTATATATAGGTTTACCTGTATTTTTATCCCAAACGATTGTCGTTTCTCTTTGATTAGTTATTCCAATTGCTTGAATATGATAAGGCTTAATACCACATCTTGCTACAGCTTCACTCATAACAGCATATTGTGAAGCATATATTTCCATTGGATCATGTTCAACCCAACCAGGGCAAGGATAAATTTGTTTAAATTCTTTTGATACCACATCGACAATGTTGCATTCATTATCAAATATCACACATCTTGAAGAAGTTGTGCCTTGGTCTAATGCGACGATATACCTTCTTTTACCTTTCATAGTTACCTCCAAAAATGAAAAATATTCTTTATCTTTATTATATAAAATTTTTGCTATATAAAAAAGAAAGAAGTATATTTTTTTATTAGAAATAAAAAACCCTTAAGGTTAATTAAGGGCAAAAGGCTATTTTATAAGTTTCTTTTTATTTTTTATTGTGTAAGTGACAATTATTATTATTACAAATATTGCACTTATACTTGAAAAGACAATAAGCAACAATTGAGTGTCTTGAAAGAACCTTGGAGTATACAATATTTCATATGTCATTGATTCATTGCCAGCAAGGTCAAATATAGTAAGGGTGTTTACACCTTTTTTAAGTTTTACTTTAAAGGTAGTTTCATTATCATTTAACGCGCTGTAAAAATCAGCTTTTACCCCTTTATAGCCAAGATTATAACAACTAAGTGCCTCGCTTCCTTGTATCGTTATTTCTTTTTCTCTTGTGCTATATGATGTGCCAGATATTATATTATTATCGATTTTTGTTATTGTTGGGAGAAATGTATCGATTGTCAACTCAATTGTTGCTGATGTGTTGCTGGCGCCATCTTGGGCATAAAATTGATAAGTACCATCTAAAGAAAAACTAATGGTGTCTTCGTTTGTAGTGTATTGATTACCATTATAGGTATAAACAATATCTACATTATCATTATTATCCATCGCTTTTACAAAAATTGTCGAATTATAGTATGGAGATAAAATTTCTTGATTATTTTCATCTAAAACAACAATACTTGGAGTAATGTGATCTAAAAAGAAAGCTTTAGATACATGATAATAGGTTTCTTTTTTAGAAACAACTTTAATATGAACATATATTGTCCCTTCATATTCACTTAAGATAATTTCTTTATTAAACGAAGTCCACTTGTCTTTTGGTACACTACTTGATGAAGAAACACTATAATATGTCTCATCAATCGTCTCGTTATCTAAATAATATGCATCGACATTTAATATATAATTTTTGTATTCAACGCTACTTGATAAAGTCGATATTATAATTATTGGTGGGAAATTATAAGTGATATCATGTATTACATAATAAGAGCGCGCTTCTTGTAGATTTTCAGACAATTGACCATAGATGTTGCTTCCCCAAGCTAATATATGGTTAAATTTTGTGGTTGCAATACAATGATCAATTCCACAAGAGATATCATTTATTTCATCAAGAGGATCTAGGATACTTTTGTATTCAATTTTTACTGGAACACTTGTCGATATTGTCGTATTATTCGCTAATTGCCCGGCACTATTTTGTCCAAAGCCATAATAATTACCTAAATTAGTTTTTATAAAAGCAAAATAATAGCCAGCAATTATTTGTTTAATACTTTCATCACTTTCAAGAGGAAAATTAGCATTCATTAAATAAGGACTTTTCTTTGAATTTGAAGATAATAAAGCATCGTGTGTAGCAAGTTGTCCATAAGAATCACTACCAAATCCATATAATTGGCCCATATTTGTTAAAACATAACTCGTATATCTACCAACAGCTATTTGACAAGCGCTATGCTTTATATCTAATCTTGTTGGTGTGTCTAATAAAATCTCATCTTTAATTCCTAATTGACCACTTGTATTTAACCCCCACACATAGACAAAGCCATTTTTACTTAATGCTAAAGAATGTGAAGCTCCACACTTGACGTCGATTAGATAATCATCATCATTAAAAGAAAATAAGGATGTAATATCATATGTCAATGATTTTTTCTCATTTGCTGGTACTCCTAATTGACCATCTTCATTCTTGCCAAAAGAAATCACTTTATGAAAATTTGTTAAGGCAATATTAAAATCATCTCCACAGGCAATATATGTTATTTTTTCATTTCCTTGTAAAAGAAACATTTGCGTTATTTCAACAGGATTAGACTTAAATATATAATCGCTATAGCCAAGTTGGCCTTTTTCACCACTTCCTATCGCAAAAACTCTACCACTATTTGTTAAAAAAAAGCTATGTTGTTCTCCAGAAAAGACATTTATGAAATAATCATCATCACTAAGTTTTATGTCTTTACTTAAATCTGTAGGGCTAACTAATTTTTTACTTAATGCTACATCGTTGCTTTCGCCCCATAAACCCCAACCATAAACGATGTTATTGCTTGATAATAAAAGGGATGAATGTCTTCCTGATGAATGAATAAATGTTGTTTCATTTTCGTTACTTGTAGCTAAAGCATTAATAGTTTTACTACTATTTATTAAAGAAAACAAAAGAATGAAAACTAATAAAAAAAGAAAAAATCGTTTTTTTGTCATAAAAAGCCTCCTTAATTAATAGTATAGGCAGACAAATTAACGATTTTTGTCGAAGTATTTCATTTTTTAAGATTATAAAGAAAAATCTTCAAGTTCATATTGTGGAATGGAAGAAATTGTTAAATCATTATCATATGATGAAGAAATAATTTTATAATATGCGCACATTCCAATCATAGCAGCATTATCACCACATAAAGAAAGATTTGGTAAAATTAAATCAATTTGCGGATAATCTTTTAATAATTCTACAAGTTTTTCTCTAAGGCAACTATTTGCCGATACACCTCCAGCAGCAACAAATGTTTTTATATTAGGATAACGTTTTAAAGCAAGTTTAACTTTCTTAATTAATATATTGCAAGCTACATTTTGAAATGAAGCTGCTATATCTTCTTTTTTATAACTTTCTTTTCTTTGCTCCATATTGTGAATTAAATTAATAACCGCTGATTTAAGACCTGAATAGGAAAAATCAAGTGAATCATCATTTTTTGGCATAGGCAAATGATATTTAATTTCGCCACTTTTTGAAAGTTTATCAATAGCAGGGCCTCCTGGATAACCGCTTTGTAGCAAGCGAGATACTTTATCATAAGCTTCCCCAACAGCATCATCTAATGTCTGACCAACAATTTTAAATTTCAATTCATCTTCCATATATACAAGTTCGGTATTTCCACCAGATACCACTAAGGCTAAAAGTGGAAACTTAAATTCTCTTATAAAACGAGCGGCGTAAATATGACCTGCAAGATGGTGAATTGGAACTAATGGTTTGTTTAAAAGCAAAGCTAATGTTTTAGCAGCTTGCATACCAACGTGCAATGAACCTACAAGTCCTGGTCCTACAGTAAATGCAATATAATCGACATCTTTTAAGGAAATGTTAGCTTTACTTACAGCTTCTTTTATCACATATGTTATTTTTTCTATATGTAATCTTGAAGCAAGTTCGGGCATTACTCCACCATATTTATTATGAAACTCTATTTGTGATGAAACAACATTGCTTAATAGTTCTTTATCTTTTAATATAGCCACACAAGTGTCATCACATGAACTTTCAATCGCTAGTATTATCATTTTGATTCAACTCCTTTAACATCAAATAGGCATCTTCACCATTATCGTAATAATGCTTTCTTGTCGCTACTATTTTATAATTAAATTTTTGGTATAAATTGATTGCCTTTATATTGGAAATACGAACTTCTAAAGTAACGCTTTCACAGCCTGCTAACATCATTCTTTTTTCACCATCAGCCATTAAAAGCTTAGATAGTTTATATCCTTGATATTTTCTTTTTATCGATACTTTTGTTATTTCGGCTTGCTCAAATTTAATCCAAAAACCAAAGTAACCCATTATTTCATTACTATCAGCATCAAGTAATTTTAAATATATAGCAAAAGGATTTTCATGTATTTCATATTCGAAATCTTTTTTCTTCCAAGGATGAAGATATAATTCTTCTTCTATTAATGTAATTTCATCTAAATCCTTATCTACTACTTCACATATTTGTAATGTCATATTATCTATCCTTTAAATAAAGCGGTATTAAAGCATCAACATCATTTACACATTTTATATTTTGACAAATTCTATTCATATTTTCTATGACATCAATTTTTTCACTTTCTTTAGATTTAACAAGATGACTATCTAAGACAACATCAAAATTTTTATAATTTTCTATTACTTGTGAAAAATCTTTAATTTCCACGACACATTCATCTATTAATGCTACATTATCTTTATATATTCCCATATAAACTCTCGATGCTTTGGCATCTAAAACAACTATTTTATTGCCAAGATTAGCGTAGGCATTTAAAGATGAAATTGCTTTTAATGGAATATTATTTGTTGTAGACAACACTTTAGCAATACACATTCCTATGCGAATTCCTGTAAAAGAACCAGGGCCAATTGTTACGCAAACTTCATTTATATCACTTAATGATAAATGACAATCATCCAAAGCTTTTTTTAAAAAAGGAATTGTAAGTTCCGATTGTTTTTTTATCGCTTCTTGTTGATATTTATAAATAACTTGATAGTTATTAGCAATTCCTATACATAAATATTTAGTTGAAGTATCTAAAAATAAACTATACATTATGATCAAACTCCTTTAAAAAAGATAAATAGCGTTTTCCTTTAGCATTTATATCAAATTCTCTTTGGTTTTTGCTTTTATATGTTATTGATATAGATAAATATTCTTGTAAAAAATCCGTATTTGCTAAGCAAGATGACCATTCGATAAAAATGACATTATCATTATTAAGGTAGTCATATAATTCATCGAAAGACGAACCATCCAATCGATAAGCATCAACGTGAACTAAAGTAAATTTTTCACTAGAATACGTTTTAAGCAAGGTAAAAGTAGGACTTGTTACTACTTCATTAATATTTAAAGCCTTAGCAATTCCTTTAACAAATGTCGTTTTACCAGCGCCTAAATCACCATTTAATAAAATGATTTCTCCACCATTTAATAAACTAGCAATTTTACTAGCTAAAATATATGTATCTTGTTCGTTTTTACTTTTTATTTTCATATTATCACCTTGTTAGCATGTATATCATACCACTTTAAAAATGATAAAGAAATCTTTTTTTATGCTTAATTTAATTTTAATAAAATTAAAAATCGTTTTTTATATGTTTATGATTGTTTTTGTGATAAAATAATTAAAAAAGTAGTAGGTGGTTATAATGGAAGACAATAAAACAAAATATTCACCGATGGTGATGCAATATTTATCGATTAAGGAAAATTATAAAGATACATTGATTTTATTTCGTTTAGGAGACTTTTACGAATTGTTTTTTGACGATGCTAAAATTGCTTCTAAAGTATTAGAATTAGTATTAACTGGAAAAAATGCTGGGGTTGAAGATAGAATTCCTATGTGTGGAGTTCCCTATCACGCAGTTAATCAATATATTGAAATATTGATAAAAAATGGTTATAAAGTTGGTATTGTAGAACAACTAGAAGACCCAGCTACTGCTAAAAATAAGCTCGTTAAAAGAGATGTTGTACAAATCATTACTCCTGGAACTTTAATCAATCTTGGCTTAAAAGAAAAAGATAACAATTATATTGCTTATATTGATGATTACACATCATTTTATACTTTGTCATATTGTGATTTATCAACTGGTGAATTAAATGTTATCAATGTTTCGCATGATATTGATTTATTGATTAATGAACTTGAAAGTTTGGAAATTAAAGAAATTGTGACTACTGCTTCTTTTTATGAAAATTATAAAAACTATATTTTAAAGAAAATGAATATTTTCATGACTATTAGCGAAGAAGAAGCAATGCCTCTTGAAGTGTTTGAAATCACTTCGTCTATTAAAGATATTCGACAAGCAAACACTGTTTCTAAATTGATTTATTATTTGACAAATACGCAAAAAAGGTCGATTGAATATTTAAAAGTTGCCAATGTTTTAAAAAATAGTCAATTCATGAAACTTGATAATTCATCAGCTATTAATCTTGAGCTTACTCGTACAATTAAAAGCGATGAACGTTTTGGCTCTTTATTTTGGTTACTTGATAAAACAAAGACAGCAATGGGGGCTAGATTATTAAAAAAATATATAATCAAGCCATTATGCGATGTAAGTGATATTAATAAAAGATTAGATATTGTCGAGGTTTTATCAAATAATTATTTAGCGCGTCATGATTTGATTTCTATGCTTGATGAAGTTTATGATCTTGAAAGATTAATAGCAAAAATATCTTATGGTAATGCCAATGCTCGTGACTTATTACAACTTAAAAAATCATTTGTTGCCCTTCCAAAAATTAAAGAGACTTTGCATTCTTTACAATTAGATGAATATGCTGATAAAATTAATTGCTTGAGTGAAATGACAAGCAAATTAGAACTTGCTATCGTTGAAAATCCTCCTTTAACAATAAAAGAGGGAGGAATGATAAAAGATGGTTATGATAGTCAACTTGATGATTTAAAGTTTGCTTTAAAAGATGGAAAAAATTACATCGCTAACCTTGAAGCAAAAGAAAGAGAAAAAACAGGAATAAAAAACTTAAAAATTGGGTTTAATAAGGTTTTTGGCTATTATATAGAAGTTACTAATTCATTTTTAGGAAACATTAAAGATGAATATAATTATATTAGAAAACAAACAACAACTAATTCAGAAAGATTTATCACTCCTGAACTTAAAGAAAAAGAAAAATTTATTTTATCTGCTGATGATAAAATAATGGCTTTGGAATTCGAACTTTTCAACGAATTAAGAACATATATTAAGACTTTAACTAAACAAATTCAAGATGATGCTGATATTATTTCTTTTATTGATGTAATGGTATCTTTTGCGGAAGTATCCACTACTAATCATTACGTTAGACCAACATTTAACGATGAACACACCATCTTGGTTAAAAATGGTAGACATCCAGTAATGGAAGCATTAAATCGTTTAGAAAACTACGTTCCAAATGATGTTAATATTGAAAAGGATAAACATTTTGTTTTGATTTCAGGCCCAAATATGGGTGGTAAATCGACATTTATGAAGCAAGTTGCCCTAGCTTCTATAATGGCCCAAATTGGCTGCTTTGTAGCTGCAGATTATGCAAATCTTCCAATATTTGATGGGATATTTACCCGTATTGGCGCAAGTGATGATTTGATATCTGGACAATCGACATTTATGGTTGAGATGAGTGAAGTAAATTATGCATTGCAATATAGCACTTTAAACTCTTTAATATTATTTGATGAAGTTGGAAGAGGTACAGCAACATTTGATGGTATGGCATTAGCTCAAGCAATCATCGAATATATTTGTAAAGAAAAACAATGCATCACATTATTTTCTACACACTATCACGAACTTACATCTCTTGCAAATAGCATCGATGGTTTAATAAATCTTCATGCTGCTGTTATTGAAGAAGATGATAAAGTTACTTTCTTATATAAAATGACTAATGGTGCTACTAATAAATCATATGGTATCAATGTCGCTCGTTTAGCGCATCTTCCAGAATCATTACTTTTAAGAGCAAAAGAGATATTAAATGTTAAAGAAAGTAATGGAAACGTTATAGTAACTAGTCAAAAAATTACTAAGGTTGAAAAAGAAAAACAGCCTGAATATATTAAAGACTTAGAAACCTTAGATCCACTGCAAATGAGCCCTCTTGAGGCATTAACATTTTTGTTTGAAATTCAAAAAAAGATTAAAGAGAGAAAATGATTATGAATAGAATCAATATTTTAGATGCATCTTTAGCTGATAAAATTGCTGCAGGAGAAGTTGTAGAACGACCAAGTAGTGTTGTAAAAGAATTGGTTGAAAATTCTTTAGACGCTAAAGCAAGTAAAATTGATATTAATATTATTGATGGTGGTAGAAGTCTAATCGAAGTTAAAGATAATGGCATTGGCATGTCAAAAGAAGATGCTATATTATCGATAAAAAGGCATGCAACTAGCAAAATCCACATTGATCAAGATTTGTTTTCTATTAAAACATTAGGCTTTAGAGGTGAAGCTTTAAGTGCTATTTCCTCTGTTTCTTGCTTTACTTTGCTAACAAAAGAAGAAAATAGCGATGTTGGAGTAAAACTATATTGTGAGAATTCTAATATTATTTCTATTACTCCTTGTGCTTTGCCCCAAGGAACTATCATCAAAGTTGAAGAATTGTTTTATAACACTCCAGCTAGGCTTAAATATTTAAAATCAAATAGTAGTGAGCTATCTTATATTATCGACATTGTAAATAAACTAGCACTTGCTAATCCTAGTGTTGCTTTTAGTTTGACTCACAACCAAAAACAAATATTTAAAACTAGCGGAAAAAATGATATTATCGAAATTATTTCTGAAATATATGGAATGAATATAGCTAAAAATATGAGTTACTTTGAAAATTCAAATAATGATTTTCATATTTATGGCTATACGAGCAACATTTCAATTTCAAAAGCAAACAAATATGGAATATATAGCTTTATCAACAAAAGATGCGTTAAAAATAAAGTGTTAAGTGATTGTGTAATTGAAGGATATCACGAGTTTTTATTTGAAAATCGTTATCCTTATTGTGTTTTATATATTGATACTGATGCTTCTTTGCTAGATGTAAATGTTCATCCAACAAAACAAGAAATTCGTATTTCTAAAGAAAATGAATTAAAAGAATTAATTAAAAATGCTATAAAAAACACTTTAGTAAGCAACAATCAAATAATCAATCAAACTATAAAAAATACAAATAATGAAGAAAAATTTTCTCAAGCTTTTTTTGATTATTCAAATGTTATTAAAGAAGATGAAAGTAATTATAATATACAAAACACCTTGAAACTAGAAGATGATAATGTTGATAAAATAGGCTATGAAATTATAGGACAAATTCATGGAAGTTACATTATTGCTCAGTCATCTGATGGCTTTATTTTAGTCGATCAACATGCAGCTCAAGAACGTGTAAGATATGAAAAATACCAAAAACTATTTAAAGAACCAGCAGCGATTGTTGATTTACTTATTCCTTTAGTTATAGAATTACCACTAAATGAATTTGAAATCGTATGTGATCATTTATCTTTATTACATGATTTACATATTGATGCTGAACCATTTGGCAAAAATACTATTCGTATTAGCCAAATACCATATTATTTTAATAGAATCGATTTAAAAATATATGTCGACGATGTGATAAATCAAATCATTAATAATAAGAAAATAGATGAAAACTTATTGAAAGATTATGCAATTGCTACTGCAGCCTGCAAAGCTTCCTTGAAAGCTAATACTTTTTTAACAATTAATGATATGGAAGTTATTATTCACGATTTGTTTTTATGTAAAGATCCATACACTTGCCCTCATGGGAGACCTACTATGATTAAATATAGTAAGTATGAATTAGAAAAATTCTTTAAAAGGAGCTAGATTATGGATAAAGTTATTGTTATTTTAGGAGCAACAGCTGTTGGAAAAACATCCATGTCTATTAAACTTGCTAAATTATATAATGGTGAAATTATCAATGGCGATGCCATGCAAGTTTATAAAAATCTTAATATAATTACCGATAAAATAAAAAAAGAAGATATGCAAGGTATCAAACATCATTTATTTGATATTATCGATATAAGTGATAATTATAGTGTTGAACAATACCAAGAAAATATTAGAAAAGTTATCAAAGAAGTGGCAGGAAGAAATAAACTTCCGATAATCGTAGGAGGAACAGGCTTATATATAAAATCTGCTTTATATGATTATTCTTTTTCAAAAGATAACATTTCTAATCAAGAAATTGAAGATAAGTATAAAGATAAATCAAATGATGAACTTTATGAATTACTTCGTCAAGTGGATGCAAAATCATGTGAAACTATTCATAAAAACAATCGTAGACGTGTTCTTAGAGCTTTAGCAATTTATCAAGCTACTGGAAAAAGTAAATCGGAGATAATAAATATGCAAAAACACGAATTACTTTATGATGCATTATTGATAGGACTTACATTAAATAAAGATATTATCAATAAAAAAATCGATGATAGAATAGAAGAAATGTTTAATAATGGAATCATAGATGAAGTTAAAAACAATCAAACGACATCAACAGCTAGCAAAGCTATTGGATATAAAGAAATAAATGATTATTTAAACAATAAAATAACACTTGATGAAGCAAAAAAACTAATGAAAATTCATACGCATCAGTATGCTAAAAGACAAAGAACATTTTTTAATAACCAATTTTCTATTAATTGGGTTAATAATGATGAGAATGCTTTAGAAAATATTACTACATTAATTAATAATAAGTGGGATTTATAAATTTCATAATTATTGTTAAATTAAGCAAAAAAATATACCTTTTATGGTATATTTTTTCATTTAAACAAAAAATAGCAAATTAATCATTGTAATTTGCTATTTTATCATTATTCTGCTTTTTCTTCTTCTTCAGCTTTTTTGCTTTCAGCAGCTATTTTTGCCTTTAACTCATCAGCGCTTTCTCTAATTTTGTTAATTCCTTTAATAATACAAAATAGAGTAAAAGCAATTAATAGAAAGTTAACAATTGAAGTGATGAAATCTGAAAAACCTAATACAGTTGCATCTTTTAATACTGCACCAGTTTCAGGATCAACAGTTGCTGGAATTAATACAATATCAAGTCCTGAGAAACTTCCTTCTTTTCCACCAGCAATCGTATATACAACGAAATTAATTAATGGTGTTAATACTGATTTTACTAATGTGTTTACAATTGTAGTAAACGCACCACCGACAACAACACCGACAGCCATATCAACGATGCTTCCACGTGAAATAAATTCTTTAAATTCTTTAATAAAACCCTTTTTTTCTTTCTTTGACATAACAAATACCCCCGATAAATATAATTATATATAAATTTTAATATTTATCAATAGTTATACGTCAATAACATCATTATCTTCTTTATTTTTTTTCTCTTTTTTATTTATTTTTACTAATAATATTATACTATATACAAGTAATAAAGTACTGACTAGTATTACTATTCCACCAGCAATGTATAATAATATTTTAACTACAGAACCCACACCAAAAAAGATTAAGATAACACCTAAAATAAGTTTTGTTGCTTCTTTTTTTAAAGCGTTTAAACGATTATTGTTTATGATAATACGATAAATAGGTAAAGCAAGTAAGAAGACACCACAAATAATAGTTGCAATCCAGTTTGGATAAATTATTAACAATAATCCAATTGCTAACATTATTATTGCTGATATTAATACATAATTCTTTTCCTTTTCACTTTTACTTTGCTTTAATTCAAGTAGGCTGATAATTGCACAAAAAACAGTAAAAATACCAGCGCAAGTAAAAATTACTGCTAAAAGTTTACTAGGGTCTATTACACAAATAATAATGCCTAAAATAATACCTAATATTGAAAGGATAATATTATTATATATGTTTTGTTTGATCATTTTTTTCTCCTTTTTTTTAAAAAAAGGCCATGTTTGAACATAGCCCTTTTAATTATTCTTCATCTTCAAAATAGTCAGGATATTGATTTGAAATGTAATCGTAAATATCTTGATCGTTAATTTCAAGTGAATATTTTTCAAATAATGATACGATTGCTTCTTTCTTCATTGCATCTGTTAAGATAGCATTTGCAGAAATTTGAACTAATTCAATAATGCTTTCAAATGCTTCTGGATGAGATGAATATACAACTGTTGAAGCTGTGTCTTCAACAAAACGTGTGCCTTCATCATTTAATTTCCAAGTTGTGTATGAACCTTTTTGATAAGCTTCAATTTGATAATTTGAAATTTGTTTAGAAGGTTTTGATGAATCAAGTAAGTTAACATATTGATAGTAACCATACCAATCAGATACTTCACAAATATAATAATTATTTGAACTTGTATCTAAATATACAGGATCTTTATAAGAATCATTTGAAGGAAGTAAGAATTGGTTATCATTTGCATTAGATGAAGCACCAAATGATTGTAAATGAGAAATTAAATCTTTTGCTGATGTTCCTCTTAAAGAAGAAAGTGTAGAAGGTAATACGCTTGTATAAGTACTCTTTGTGTAATAATCAGGTTTTGAATAATATTTTGTTTGTTGAGCTGTAATCTTCTTTTGCTTAGCAACTTCTTTTAAAGGTTTTGAATTTGAATTTGAATAAGTGCTTGCAAATCCTTGTGCTTCACTCTTTTCAGTTTCAGTCATAGCTTCATAATATGTTGTTTTATAGTCATAGTTTTTAGCTAATGTAACTTCATGGTCAATATTCCATAATTTACGAGCAATTAAAACATCTTCGATATTTTCATAAAATGTTGAATCGGCAGTTGCTGAAGTAGTAATTTTCCATGATTTATCATCAACTTTTGTTGAACGAGAAATAATGCCATTAACTGTTGTTAAATCTGAAGCTTTACTTAAGTCTAATTGTTTAACAGGATTTTTACCATTCATTGCAATGTGACTTGGTACATATAAAGCAACATCATTATCAGTTAATGTATATACTGAATAGTCAAGTTCATTAGCACTTGTAGTAAATACAATCATTTGTAAATCAGAATTAAATGTTACGAATGAATAGTCAGTTCCAAATGCACTAACACCATTTCCGCTTGTTACTGCTTTAACATCTTTTACTAATGATTCATTCCAAGCACCATTTAATTTTGTTGTATCATGTTCAATCTTTAATACTTCAAGTTTAACAGCATATTGGTTTGAAAATTGACCTTTATACTTACTAATGCCTGTAATGTAATCGATGTATAAATAATTTTCCAAAATGTCTGGTTTAATTGATTTTTCAATATATTCGTCATAATTGTAGCCAAGTTTTGCTCTAAGGCTTGAATCAGCGATATATTTTTCACTAGTTTGACCATCTCTAACTTCATAATCTAATGTTTCAGAAACATATTCTTTATATGCTTCAGGGTCAAAGTTTCCATCATCATCTAAATATGATGTGCCATCAACAATGTCTTCAAACTTTTTAGCGATATCCTTTTGTAAAGAGGCTGTTGTACGATAATTTCTTACATCGAATTTGCCATCTTCTACAGGACGTGTTGTTGCTAATGCATCATCACTATATTCAATACTTGCAATTTTTTCTAATAGTTTATCAACAACTACTGAACCACCATTTGTTTCTTTTAATGATTCATATAAATCTTGAAGAGTTAAAATTGTTTCTAATTCTTCACCGCTTGCTGTAACTTTTCCTACAGCGTCACTTCCGTTTTGTACTTTTGTTACATCATCACAACCAGTTAATAAAGTACAAGCTAATAATGATAATACTAATAATTTTTTATTGTTTTTCATTCTTGTTGTCCTCCTTATTAACCATTAAACTTCCAATTATCTAATGCCGATTTTACTTCTTGTTCACGAGCTAATTTTGAGCCATAAGTCTCTGCTGCAGACTGAACAGATGATGTGTATGATTCATCTGTACTCTTTAAATTGTCTTGAACATATTCTTTAACCATATCATTTAAACTTTCATCATAGAAAGAAACAGTGTAATTTACATCTTTAATTAATTCAGAATTGTCTTGGTATACAATTGCATCGAAAATATAGTATTCAAGATATGAAGCATAACTTGAAATATCTGATAATAAATTATCGCTTTCTTTTGTTAATGCACTCTTTGATTTATATGCACCATTTCTACCAATATAAGTGTACTTGTATGCAGATAAGTCTGTATCTCCACTATCATATAAAGTAAAGTATGCATAATTTAATTCTTTATCATAATCATAACCTGCTTCAGTATAATTTTTAGCTGCAGTTGCATAATCGTTAGATGATACATTAATATTATATTTTTCACAAATTGTTTTAGATAAAGCATTTAATGTTTCAGGAAGAATTGCTACTGATTGTGGATTGTATGTATTCCAAACCATTGACATAAAGTGAATACCAGTTGATGCTAAAGCAAAGAAAATTGGATTTCCGTTTTCTCTTTCAGCAAGAACTTTCTTATCAACTAAAGCGTTTGTTGCGCGATCGTATACTTTAATTGTTGTTGAATTAACAGTGTTGGCGTAAGCACCATCAAGTTCAATGTATTGTACTTTATGTGAGTTTAAAGTTCTATTGAAGATTTGATTTCTTTCAAGTTCATACTCTTCATAATACTTTTTGTTTAATTCACCATTATCATCATATTTATTTACATTCATTTCATATGGCTGTTCAGCAATTGAAGGGATATCATTTCCTTTTTCATTACCATGTTCATCGAAATAATTGTAAGCACCAGCCATAGTAGATGTAACATCACCTTTTAATTTTAAGATTTCTGATACTTTAATTGATTCGATTCCGTTTTCATAAACTGAATATAAATTTGATTCTTTAAAATCATCTTTAGATACATAGTCAGTTGAAGATTCATCATCGTTGATAACGTGTAAATCTGCTGCTACTTGATATCTATCATCTAAAGAAGTGTTATTTGCGAAGATTTCTTGAGCATATGTTGCAAATCTAAATTCTGAAACATATGATTGAGCTTCGTTAAATGGCATAATACCACCATTATCTTTACTTGATGTATCATCAGTTAATTCAGCAACTGAATCAAATGAAGCACCATCAAGGAAACGATCCATGATATTTAATAACTTTCTTGCATTATCGGCACTCATTGTTCCATCTTTATATTTTGTATCAGCAGTATTTGCTGCAACTAATACGTGTTTAACTTGGAATGGAGTGTAAGTGTCTAAATATTTTTGTAGGAAATATTCATAATGTCCGTCTTCAACGAAGTCTTCTAAAATTTCATCTTTTAGGCCATTATAGAAATATAATGCTTCTAATTCTTCTAATGTTTCAACTCCGTTTGCTTCAAGTTTTGATTCAAGATACTTGTCATAGTCAGTACCTTCTTCTTTAGCTTCAGCTGAACAATTATCTTTAAATTCATCGATATCAAGTGAAGCGTTGTTTCTAATTGTATTGATTTTGTTTTCATCTAAAGTTGACATTGCATATTTTGTAAATACTTGTCTTGAAACTTCAGAATATAACTTAGATTTAGCAGTGCTACTATCTTGCAAGTCTTTTAGTAAATCATCAGCTGTATATTCTTCTACCTTATCGCCATTTTTGATAGTGAATATAATTGATTTACCATCACTGTTTTCTTTAAGAGTAACCTCATTGCTATTACATCCAGCAGCAATTAATGATGTAGAAAGCAACATTGTTACCATTGCTAGTTTCTTTTTCATATAATGAAAAGCCTCCTTTTTAACATTGCGATTTATATTATATAATAATTCAAAATATATTTCAACAAAAAAATAATATTTATATATATAATATATAATTATTATACACCAAAAATAGCATTTCTTTATTCCACATGCATAAAATATTAACAAAAGTGTTGTTTTTATCGAAAAAAATGTTGCATTGAGCGAGATTTCGTGATATATTTTAGACAACAATAAGAAAAGAGAGGATAATACATGCTTAAGCAAAAAGAATGGATTGAGATTATAGTTGCAAAAACAGGATGCACTAAAAAAGAAGCTAAAGTTTATTATGATTGTGTTTTTGATTATATTAGAGAACAAATCAGTCCTGAAGAATCAGTTAAAATCTCTGGCCTTGGTGTTTTCAAATTAAGAAAAACTGCTGCTAAGGAACAAGTAAACTTAGTTACACAACAAGTTGAAATTGTCCCTGAACACAATGTTGTTGTTTTTCGCCCATATTTTGAAATAGATCCTAAACCAGAGCCAATCGAAGTAGAAGATGATGATGTTGTTACTCAAGTTGATGTAGAAGTTAAAGATAATAAAGAAGAAGTTGTTGCAGAAGTTCCTAGTGATGGATTAGCATGGGTTTTAAATGGTGAAACTTTAACAACTGATAAGGTTATTGAAGCTTTAAAAGCAAAAACTAACCTTAGTGAAGAAAATGTAGCAAAATCAGTTGAAATCATTAAAGAAAAAATGATGAAAGCTGAAAGAACAACTTGTACAATAACTGAAAAAGAAGACTCATTTGATTTTATCATTAACTAATATCCTATCAATAATGAAAGTGTGTAACTATGTTACATACTTTTTTTCTTATGAACCATTTGCTAAAATCAACATATTATATTATAGAAAAGGAGGGAGAGTATGAACAATCAAAATGGCTGTGGATGCCAAAGTGTAACTAGCGCTCCATCATGTACATGTAATAGTGGTTTCAATACAAGTTTTGTTTTAATTCTAGTTTTATTTATTTTACTAGTAATCATCGGATCAATTTATCTATACTAAATAGATTTTTTATATAACATCATAACTATGAAAGGAGGAAAAAATAATGTTTTTACAAAATGGTAATGGTGGCGGATTTGCTTTATTCCTTGTCCTATTCATTTTACTTGTCATCATCGGCGCTTGGTGGGCTGTTTAATATAAAAAAACAAGGCTATAGATAAAAACCACTATAGCCTTTATAAGTTAAGGAGGGAAATAAATGAACAATTCATATAAACATTGTGGATGCAATACTCCATGTAATATAACTCCAATTGTATGTCCTGAAAGAGTTGTATGCACACATTGCACATATTATTACAATCAACCAGTTGTAATACCTGTTAGAACACATGTTATCAATCATTATGTGCCTAGATATGTATATCAATATTCACAAACTACATCGATGGAAGACGTATGTCATGGAACATCTATGAACCAAACTAATCCAAGATAAAATCTTTAAAAAGTAAATAATCTGGATCGACATAAACTGTCTTTTGATTATTGATTATAACTTTTCCGGGTTTTCCACCCGGAATTTTTTTTATATTTTTTATTAATGTATAATTTACAGCAACAGTAGAAGAATCTTTATATGATGAATAATATGCTGCTATATTTGCAGCCATCATTTTAATATCATCAGTGATATTATCAGAAAAGACAACAACATGAGATCCAGGTCCTTGTTGAATATGGAAAAACATATGTGTTTTTTTAGCCATAGAAAATGTCAAATACTCGTTTTGAAGATTATTTAACCCAACATAAATCATAGTATCATGATACTTGATTGCAAGTGGTCGATAAACTTTTTTCTTTCCTGTCTTATTTTTTTTATTTTGTGTTTTTATCTTTCTAAAATATCCTTGTTCTTCCAATTCTTCATTAATTTGTGAAACGATTATTGCATCGGCATTTATAAGTTGAAAATGCAAAGTATTAAAATACTCAATTTGATCGGATAAAATTTGAATTTGTTCTCCAATTTTTACCGTTGCAACTTTAGATTTTTGATATTTTTTATAATACATTGAAGCATTTGCATAAACATTGTATTTGCGATCAAAAGGAATACGTACTTCTTCGTTTTTTTCTTCATCTAACACGCAAACAACATCATCATATATTTTTTTGCCTTGCATATAAGTTAAAAGTAAGTCACCATAGTATTTATATATGTTCGCACTTTTAGCGTTTAAAAGTTCAATTTGCAATTTTTCAATTTTACTTTTACACTTTTTTAATTCTCTATTTACAAACTTTTCTAAATTTGCAACAACTTGACGGTGCCTTTCGTTTTTTAAACTACTATCATAATATTTCTCTAATCCTTCATTCCATGAATATGAAGTTATTTCTCCTTTAATAAAAGTGAAGGGAATGAAATGAAAATTGCTCTTTTTACCGTTTTTTACGATATAAATTTGGCTTGATTTTGCTATTTCATCCATCAATTTTTCAAGGGAAATATTGCGATAGTTTAATTCATTTTCAATATCATAAGGTAATGAAGAATTAAGTGGTTTATCGGGTAAAACGTATTTTATTCCTGGTTGAATCGTTCTTAAATTTAAATATTCTAAAGGAATCTTTTTTAGTGAATCTATGATGACATTATCTTGATTAGTAAGGATCATATTAGATGCTCTACCAATCAATTCAACATATAATTTATGGATGGTATTTCGATAATAATCATCGCGATTTGCAATCATAAAAAGCGCAATTCTATCATCATTTTCTTGACTTATAGAGCTGATTGTTCCATTTTCCAAATGCTTTCTAAAAAGCATTAAAATATTACTAGTCACATGATTGCTCAAGGGTTTATTATCAACAATATTTATATAACTCATATTAGGATGAGTAGAAATTAATAGGTGATTATTTTCATTATCTTTCCTAATAGTAAATAAAAATTCTTCGTTTGATATTTGACTTATCTTAACGATTTTTCCATTTTCAACTTTATTTTTTATTAGTTCAATTAATCTTTTAAAAACAAAATAATCAAAGGCCATAGTTAATCACCCAATCTTTTAAAATATTATACTACAAAAATGTGTCATCTTCCACTAAAATTATCGCCTTTATCATTGTATTTTAATTGTGTAGTGTGCTATAATGGAAAAAATTGTAAATATAAAATATTTACTTTTTTAGAAAGGACATTATCTATGAAAGGAAAATTGTTTATTCTTAGTGGACCAAGTGGAGTTGGCAAAGGCACTGTTAGAGAAAGCATTTTAAGTGATAAAGAAGTGAACTTGACTTATTCTATTTCATATACTACTAGGGCCCCTAGAAATGGTGAGATTAATGGTGTTCATTACTTTTTTGTTAGCAGAGAATATTTTGAAAATGCTATTAAAAATGACGAGTTATTAGAGTATGCTGTTTTTGTTGACAATTACTATGGAACACCAAAAAAAGCAATAGATGATTTATTAAATCAAGGAAAAAATGTCTTGCTAGAAATCGAAGTTCAAGGGGCAAAACAAGTGATGAAAAAATGTCCAGAAGCCATTACTATTTTTATGGTTCCCCCTTCTTTTGAAGAACTTGAAAAAAGAATCCGTGGTAGAAGAAGTGAACCTGAAGATATTGTTCAACAAAGATTGTCAAAAGCTAAAGTTGAAATGCAACTTCAAAAAAATTATAAATATGTTGTAGTTAATGATACTATCGAAAATGCAAGTAAAGCTATCATCGATATAATAAAAGGAGTGAATAAGAATTAGGTAGGGCAAATCCTGCCTTTTTTAAACTATGAAAATTTTGAGTGTTTTAGTAGAATATTCTCTTTTTAATACACCATTTACATACGTTTGTGATGACCAAATCGATGTTTTTGTTGGTTGCCGTGTCTATGTACCTTTCAACCACCAAAATATTGTGGCCTACGTCATTGATGTTAAACATTCAAATGCTTCATTTGAACAACTTTGCATTCAAGATAACATCAACTATAAATACATTTATGATGTATTGGATGATAAACCAATATTAAATGATGAATTATTATCGTTAGCAAAGTATATGTCTTATCAATATGTAACTCCTTTAATTAGTTGTTTACAAACTATTTTACCACCATCTTATAAGCCATCTAAAACATCATTAAAGAAAATTACATATAAAAAAATCAAAAAGATTTTTATCAAAGAAAATGCCAATTTAGCTAATCTTACTAAAACTCAAGCAATGTGGGCTAAGAAAATAATTGAAGAAAAAGGAATCTTATTAAAGGATTTACCAGTTTGGATAGTAAGTGCACTTAAAAAGCAAGAGTTAATTGATATTTTAGAAATTAAAGTCGAGGATGATTACTTCAAAGAATATCAAAAAGAAACGAAAACAATTACACTAAACGAAGAACAAAATAATGCGTATGAAAAAATCATTTCCTCACAAAAAGATGTGTTTTTACTTCAAGGAGTTACTGGAAGTGGAAAAACGGAAGTATATATTAAACTTGTAGAACACTATGTTAATAAAAATAAAACTGCAATTGTTTTGGTGCCAGAAATATCTTTAACCCCAATGATTATTAAAAGATTTAAAGATAAATTTGAAAACATTGCTATTTTACATGGCTCTTTATCAGCAAAAGAAAAGCAAAGACAATACGATAGAATTAAAAATCAGGAAGTCAATGTAGTAATTGGGGCAAGAAGTGCAATTTTTGCTCCACTTAAAAACATTGGTATTATCATTTTAGATGAAGAACAATCGACTAGTTATAAACAAGATAAAGCCCCAACTTATCATGCTAAAGACATTGCTATAAAAAGAGCAAAAAGCTTTAATGCCAAAGTTGTTTTAGGTAGTGCAACTCCAAGTTTTGAAAGCAAAGCAAGAGCAATGAAAGGTGTTTATCAAATAGTTTATTTAAGAAAAAGAGCTAATAATCACGAATTACCAACTACTCATATTATAAATATGAGAGAAGAAGTTAGCGACTTTTCACCACTTATTTCCTATTCTCTTGATTATGAAATAAATAGAAGATTAAACAATAAAGAAAAAATAATTTTACTTCACAATCGTAGAGGCTATTCACCATATGTTTCTTGTAGGCAATGCGGATATATGTTTAAATGTCCAAATTGTGAACTTTCTTTAAGTTATCATAAAAACGGCAACAAATTTAAGTGCCATTATTGTAATTATGAAGTGTTTTTTAATCATATATGTCCTAAATGCAATAATAAAGAATTTTTATTTATGGGAAGTGGGACACAAAAAATTGAAGAAATCATCGAAAATAGATATGATAAAGCTAAGCTTTTAAGAATGGATAATGATACTACTAGCGTAAAAAATGGCCATTTAAAAATACTTGAAAAATTTAAAAATGAAGATTATAACATCTTGCTTGGAACGCAAATGGTAGCAAAAGGGCTTGATTTTCATGATGTTACTTTAGTTGGTGTTATCGATGCAGATATTACTCTTGCTATAGCTGATTTTAGAAGTGCTGAAATGACTTTTGAGTTATTATCTCAAGTTGCAGGTAGAGCTGGAAGAGGAAATAAACAAGGAGAAGTTATCATCCAAACATATCATCCTGATCATTATGCAATAATGATGGCGGCAAAACACGAATATGAATTGTTTTATCAAACTGAAATGATGTTTAGACACAAGATGAACTATCCACCTTTTTCTTATATGTCATCAATAACGATTTCTAGTGCATTAAATGATCAAGTTTGTATTTTATCTGATAAAGTTTTTTCAATGCTTAAAAATGAAAAAAAATTTGAACTTTTAGGGCCAGCGTTCCCATATGTCTTTAAAGAAGATGGTAAATACAAAATGAGAATTATTGTAAAATCAAAAGATTTATCCTTAATTGTCGATAAATTTAATGAAGCAAACAAAACATTTGTAAACGAAGCAAAAGAAAGGAAATGTAGTATTTTGTATGATATTAATACATACCAAATGCTATAGGAAAGATTATGGAAAAACAAAGAAACAAAAACAAGAACTTTAATAAAAAACCCCACGATTTTCAACAAAAACATCCTTTTAAAAAACAAGAAAACAAAGATAATAAAGCCCAAAATGTTCGTTATTATACATATTTATGTCTTTACAATATCTATGTTAAAAAGGCCTTTTCAAACATTGAAATCGACCATATTATTCGCGAAAATAACATTAATTCTCTAGATGCAAAATTGCTAACAAATATCGTTTATGGCACTTTATCTCACGAAATGATTTTAAAATGGGAAATCAATAAACTTTGTGTTAAAGAACCAAACGATGAAGCAAAAATTATTTTGTTGATGTCTTTATATCAACTAAAATATTTAGATCGTATTCCACCTTTTGCTATTTTAAATGAAGCTGTTTGGATTGCAAGAAAAGTTGGAAGTGAAGCAACCGGAAAATTTGTAAACGCTATTTTAAGAGAATCACAAAGGCAACAACTAACTTTTGAAAGAAAGGATGCTAAAGATGAATATGAATATTTAAGCATTTACTATAACACGCCAATTTGGATTATTAAAATGTGGGAAAATCATTATGGAAAAGAGCAAACATTAAACATTTTAAAAGCTAATGCTTTACAACCTCCACTTGCTGTTCGTGTTAATATTCATCAAGCTAGCAAAGAATTATTATTAAATAATCCTGATTTTATAGAAGGTAAACTTGCTAAGAACTCTATGATTTATCAAGGAAGTGAGGCTATAGCTAGTATTAATGAGGCAAAACAAGGTCTTATTTCCATACAAGATGAATCATCTCAATATGTTGTAGAAGTATTAGATCCTAAAGAAAACGATAAAGTATTAGATATGTGTGCTGCTCCAGGAAGCAAGACACAATATATCAGCGAACTTATGAATAACACAGGAAAAGTATTAGCGATAGATATTCATCCTCATCGTGTGGAAATAATGAAAAAATATCTAAGTGAATTAAAACTTTCAAACATCACTTGCGTTTGCTATGATTCATTAAAACTTCATGAAAAAACTAAATTATTAAATAGTTTTGATAAAGTTTTATTAGATGCTCCATGCTTAGGACTTGGAGTAATTCGAAGAAAACCAGATATCTTACATGAAATTACTAAAGATAATTTAGATAGCATTTGTCAAATACAACAAAAATTATTAGAAGAGGCTTATTTAATGTGTAAAGAAAAAGGTGAAATAGTATATTCCACATGTTCGATAAATAAGTTTGAAAATGATTCACAAATAATTTCTTTTTTAGGTAAGCACAAAGATGTTAAAAGGGTCTTTGAAAAGCAAATTTTCCCTAGTGATTATGATTCTGATGGGTTTTACATTTGTAAAATGATAAAGGGATAAAACTATGAAGCAAAGTTTATATGGAAACAC
>JALEMY010000140.1 GCA_022767485.1 Erysipelotrichaceae bacterium | reverse complement strand
ATATTTCTGTTTTTTTTCTTAATATAAAAAATCAGATAATAGAGCCATTTTTACCAAACAAATTAGACGATTATCCCCTCTTTACTATCTTACAGTTGTTTTACCAATTTTAAAATTTATAGCAGTTTTTGCATGTGAATGCGAAACATTATAGTAATAATTCATAACATCATCTTTTAATTTTTTAGTGTACATATATTAAAAATCCTCCTGTTGCATTTGTTAATATTAACCAAGAAAAACGGCATAAGCGGACATGATTTTCGTAAATTTCTTTAAAAAATATAAAAATGGTATCATTTTTTCAAAAATTAAAAATTTGATACCATTTTCTGAATGACTCATGTGGCACTTTTTGACAAGAACAGTGGCTTTTGGGAACGAATTTCAAAAATTATGAAAAACGTTCCCAAAGTTTTAGATTTATTGATACGCTTGATAATTGTGTAAGTTATTTAGGTGTGAAATTATTGTTGATTGGTTTCTTGGAATATGATTTATTAGTAGAAGATTTTTCAAAAGCTGTTTCACCTAATACTTCACATTTATGAACCTATTTCAAAATAGGTCTTCCATGATTGTTTGATACATTATACAAGTTAACTAGATAAGATACCGTTTCACCTTTTAAATATCGTTTAACAATTTCCAACTTCAATTCTTTACTATATTTTGCTTTTCGTCCCATAAAAAAATACCTCCAAAATAGACTTGATAATTTTTAGGCCGCAAGTCCCTATGGGATTGTTATTCCTTTTAATTATTTTATTTGTCTACTTTGGAAGTACCATATCATATTCTTAGTGCTTAATTGTTATATATTTTCATCAAGCAAGAAATCCACAAGATGAACTATCTTTATACCATTAACATTACCACTTGCATAATCATCAAGTGTAACAACCATTTTAGGGAAATGGTCTTTTATTTCCATAAGGTTGGCTATTTCTCTATTTGACTCTTTTGGAAGTTCACGACATACTTGAACATATAGTTTATCATCTCTTTTTACTGCAACAAAATCTATCTCTTTATCTGCATTTTTTCCAATATATACATCATAGCTACGGCGTTTAAGTTCAAAGAAAACTATATTTTCAAGCATTGAAGCTATACTTGTTGGATTACATCCATACAAAGCATATTTTATTGATTGGTCGGCAAGATAAAATTTTTCTTGTGTTTTTAAAACATTTTTACCTTGTAGGTCATACCTTTTGCA
This sequence comes from Erysipelotrichaceae bacterium, assembly GCA_022767485.1. Classification (GTDB taxonomy): domain Bacteria; phylum Bacillota_I; class Bacilli_A; order RFN20; family CAG-631; genus CAKPXW01. The sequence continues at coordinate 1,338 of JALEMY010000140.1, read as the reverse complement.
ACGATATATTACAAATGCTTTTTCTAACCATTGTAAATAATTATAGATTGATTCAACAGATATTGTTCTTTTTTCAGATTTTAAGAAATTCACTATTGAATTAGCAGAGAATGTTTTACCAACATTTTCAACTATAAACCGGACAACACGATTAAATAAATCTATATTAGATATTTGGTGCTTATTTATTATATCATTGACAACAACAGAATTATATATATCTTCTACTATCGAATAGGCTGCTTTTTCATCAAAGTTAGCACTTGCAACTAATGGGAATCCACCAAAACGAATATAATCTTGCAAATGTTCTTTGTTTGACTTGCTTGGATTGTTTTTAAATGTTAGATATTCTTTGAATGAAAGAGTGTAAACTGGGATTGTTATATATCTACCTGTTAGATATGTGGATATCTCACTACTCATAAGTTTTGAGTTAGAACCCGTAACATAAATATCTGTGTTATAGTTTTCAAGCAAAGTATTAACAACTTTTTCCCAACCATTTATTTCTTGAAGCTCATCAAGCAAGAAATAATATTTATTGACATCAACCATAAAAGATTTTAATTCTTCATACATTTTCTTAGAAGTAAATGATTTATCATAATCTTCATTTGAGTATTTTCTTGTGATTATGTGTTTTTCATCAATACCACGTAAAAGAAGTTCCTCTTTTATCATTTCTAAGATTGTAGATTTACCACATCTTCTTATACCAGCAAGTATTTTAACCAATTTAACATCTATAAATGGTTTTAACTTTTCTAAATATTTTGGTCTTATTATCATGCCACTTTCCCCTTTAATTGATCATATATTACCAAAAAACTTTTTATTTTGCAATAGTTTTTACGGAAAAACCATAAAAACTTTGTAGTTTTATAAACTTTTTCGGTTTGCTTTAGTAAAAATTAAGTTTATTTATGTAATGTTGTGAATTAAAAAATTGTGATTAAAGTGTTTTATTCACTAGAAATCTATTAGACACGTAACATACATCACAAATGTCACAGAAAGTATTAAATGAATTAAATTCTAGTTAACCCATTATATTTAGATAATTATTTGCTTAAAAGAGATGAAATTAAGTTTGTTGAAAAAAAAGACAATGTTTATTTAAAATAAGTTTAATACTATTTGACTAGATAAAGTTGTAAAAATAACATTATTGTATTATGATAGTAAATATAAAAAGGTGACAAACTATTAGAAAGTCAAGAAAAATTTTAAAGTCATTATGAAAAAGCCTTAAAAAAGAGGAAAAATTGAAAATTTTCCTTGAGCCAATGGCTCTTCGTCAATTTTTCAATTTTGATTTTCTAAAGTTTGCATTAA
>JALEMY010000021.1 GCA_022767485.1 Erysipelotrichaceae bacterium | reverse complement strand
TTTTCTTAATATTTTTTTACTTTTCATTGTAAGGAAAAAATAAAATATTATGATAAAGTTTTATTTAAACTTTATTTATGGTATAATTTGATAGGTGGTGATTAAAAATGATTAAATTAGCAGTTGATGCAATGGGCGGTGATTTGGGTTCAAAAATCGTTGTTGATGCAGTATTAAATTATTTAAATGAACACAATGATGTTGAATTTTATGTCGTTGGTAAAAAAGAAGAACTAACTGCGCTTGAAGGAAAAGCTAACATTGTCGATGCAAGAGATGTTATGGGCATGGAAGATGGTGCCTTAAGCATTTTACGTAAAAAAGAAACAAGTATGAATAAAGCTGTCGAACTTGTATCATCTAGTCAATGTGATGGAGTTGTATCTTGTGGGTCTACAGGAGCTTTCTTGACATTAGCTACTTTAAAAGTAAAACTAATTCCTGGTGTTAAAAGAGCTGCTTTAGGGACATTTATGCCAACTTTAGTTGAAGGAAAATATACCTTAATTTTAGATGTTGGGGCTTCAAATGAAAACAATGCTGAGCAAATCGCACAATTTGCTGAAATTGGCGAATGCGTTTACCGCAATGTTTATAAAAAGGATGCTGTCAATGTCTATTTATTAAGTAATGGTGCTGAAGAACATAAAGGTTGTCCTGAAGGGAAAGAAGCTTATCAAATTTTAAAGAATCATCAGTATCCTTGGTTTAAAGGAAACATGGAAGCGAAAGAATGTTTAAATGGTTCGGTTGATGTTTTAGCAACTGGTGGTTATGCAGGCAATGTTTTATTAAAATCAATCGAAGGTACTGCTATGATGGTTTCTAGTCTTTTAAAAGAGTCATTATATATGAATCTTAGAACAAAAATCGGAGCTAAAATAGCTTATCCTGCACTTAAAAATTTAAAGAAGAGAATAGATCCATCAAAAGGTGGAGGTGCTTGTTTAATGGGTATTAATAAGGTATGTGTTAAGGCACATGGAAATGCTAATGCACGCGCTTTTCAAACCGCCATTGAATATGCAATTAATATGATAAATTCACCAATGATTGATTCATTAAAGGAAAAATATGGAACCAAAGATTAGTTATTTAGAATTATTAGCTCCCTTTAATATTAAAATTAAAAACCCTTTGATCTATCAAGAGGCATTAACACATTCATCATATGCTCATGAGCACAACATGTTAAAAGATTATGAGAAGCTTGAATTTGTTGGAGATTCAGTCTTTCAAATTGTTTGTGCAGAACTTGTCTATAAAAAGTTTCCAAATAAACAAGAAGGGGAGCTTACAAAACTTAGAAGCAAGCTTGTAAGAACCGAATCTTTCGCTAAACTTGGAAGAGAATTAAACATTCATGAAATGATTTATTTAGGTCATGGTGAAGAAAGAGATCGTGGAAAAAAAGATAAGATTATTGAAGATGTAGTTGAATCATTTATCGGTGCTTTATTTATCGATAAAGGCTATAATATTGCAAAAATAGTAGCTAAAAATTGGTTGATGAAAATCTTAAAGGAACTTGATGAGGAAGATGTTGAAGATTATAAGTCACAACTTCAAGAACTTATTCAAAGTGATTCTAGAGAACCTTTAAAATACGAACTACTTCGTACAGAAGGTAAAGATAACAACAAAACATTTTATTATCGTGTCATCCATGACAATGTCATCCTTGGAGAAGGAAAAGGAAAATCAAAAAAAGCTGCTGAACAAGCAGCAGCTAAAGTTGCGCTTAGTAAACTTGCAAAATAGAGGTTTGAAAAAATGGGATTTTTTACTAAATTAAAAGAAAAAATATTTAATAAAAACAAAACAGAAAAGCAAAAAGAAGTACAAAATAAATATATTTCAGGTCTTGATAAATCAAGAAAGAACTTTGTTGATAAACTTGCCGAATTAAAATCGCGTTATAACAAGGTTGATGAAGAATATTTTGAAGAATTAGAGCAAATATTAATATTGTCTGATGTTGGTGTGCAAACAGCTTTAAATATTGTCGAGGCAACACGACAAGAAGTAAAGCTTAAAAACATCTCTGATCCTGGCTTAATAAACGAAATATTAGTTGACAAAATGTTTATAGCTTATGCAAATAACGATGTCGTAGATACGGAATTAAATCTTTCTGACGATCTATCAATTGTAATGGTTGTCGGTGTAAATGGTGTTGGGAAAACCACATCGATCGCCAAACTTTGTCATCGATATAAAAACAAAGGAATGAAGGTTTTGTTAGCAGCTGGAGATACATTTAGAGCTGGCGCTGTAAGTCAATTACAAATTTGGGCAAATAGAGTTGGTGTTGATATCGTTGTGGGCAAAGAAAACTCCGATCCATCTAGCGTTATTTATGATGCTGTAAATAAAGCTAAAAACGAGCACTATGACTTGCTTATTTGTGACACTGCAGGGCGTGTACAAACAAAACAAAATCTAATGGATGAATTAGCAAAGATGAATCGTATCATCACTAAAGTTTCTGGCCATGCTGCTAATGATGTATTATTAATCATAGATGCAACTACTGGTCAAAATGGTGTTTTACAAGCAAAAGCATTTTTTGATGCTGTGCATGTTAGCGGTATCGTCCTTACAAAAATGGATTCAACAAGTAAAGGTGGAATTATCTTAGCAATTAAAGACGAATTAAACATTCCTGTAAAATTCGTATGTTTTGGTGAACAATTAGATGATATTGAAGAATTTGATTTAGATAACTACCTTTATGGTCTTACAAAAGGAATGGAGGAAAATCAATGAATTTAGGTTTCTTATTTTTATTTTTTCTAATACAAGTAATTGTAAATTATGTTTTAAAACTTTTTATACCACTTGATTCAATTTATGGTATATTGGCTTTTTATTTAGCTTCTAGCTTTATCATATCATTTTTTGCTGCATTTATGACAACACCTGCTGGCTATAGAAAAGACTTCATTAAAGAACCAGCATTTCATAAAACGATGCTTATTTATTTTGGGGTGTTTTTAGCTTTAGATTTGCTATTTATTTTCATTTAAACTATGGATATTGTTAAAACTCAAGAAATCAATAATTTATTTGATATTTATCGTCCTCTTCTTACTAGTAAGCAACAAGAAATTATGGAAATGTATTTTTTATATGATTTATCGTTATCAGAAATTGCCGATGAATGTCAAACAACAAGAGCTGCAGCATTTGATTTGATTAAAAGAACAAGTAAATTATTAGAAAACTACGAGCAAAAAATGCATTTACTCGAAAAGAAAATTCAATTATTAAAAGTGATTGAAAAAACTGATGAAAAGACAAAAGAAGACATTTTAAAAATAATATAAGGTGGGATTTATATGGCATTTGAAGGTTTACAAGATCGTTTACAAGGAATATTTAAAAAAATAAGAGGTCAAGGCCAATTAAACGAAAGCAACATGGAAGACATGTTAAAAGAAATTCGTATGGCTCTTTTAGAAGCTGATGTAAACTATAAAGTCGTTAAACATTTCGTAAATGATGTTAAAGAAAAAGCGTTGGGGCAAAAAGTAGTTTCATCATTAACTGCCTCACAAATGGTCGTAAAAATAGTCAAAGAAGAACTTGTTGAATTATTTGGTGAGGAAACAAGGCCTTTAAACATGGCAAGTAGTGGCGTTTCAACGATCTTGATGTGTGGTTTAAACGGCTCTGGTAAAACAACGACAAGCGCAAAACTAGCTAAAAAGTTACAAAAAGAAGGGAAAAATCCCTTGTTAGTTGCTGCTGATATTTATCGTCCAGCCGCAAGAGAACAATTGATGACGCTAGCAAAATCTATCAATGTCCCATGTTTTACATTAGAAAACGAATCTGCTGAAAATATCGTTAAAAAAGCTCTTGAATATGCACAAACTAATTCCCATAAAGTTATAATTATTGATACTGCAGGTCGTCTTCAAATAGATGAACAATTGATGCAAGAACTAGTTAATATTACAAATATTGTCAATATTAACGAACGTTTACTAGTAATCGATGCTATGTCTGGGCAAGATTCCGTAAATGTAGCTAACGCTTTTAATGAAAAAGTAAAAATTACTGGTATGGTAATGAGTAAACTTGATAGCGATGCTCGTGGTGGTGCTGCTTTATCAATTAAATATTTAACTAACATCCCAATTAAATTTATTACAACTGGTGAAAAACTAGATGATATTGAAGTTTTCCATCCAGATCGTATGGCTGATCGTATCATTGGTATGGGTGACATTTTAACTCTTGTAGAAAATGTTCAAGATAAAATCGATGAAAAAGAAGCCAAAAAGCAAGCAAAAAAAATGATGGATGGTAAATTTGATTTAGAAGATATGCTTGCACAAATGGAGCAAATCAACAAAATGGGTTCAATAGGCAAACTATTAAAATTTATTCCAGGAATGCCAAAAATTGATTCATCCGACTTAAAAAAAGCTGAGGATGAACTTAAAAAGATAAAAGTAATTATCCAATCTATGACTATTGAAGAAAGACGCCATCCTGAAATATTAAAAGCAAGTCGAAAAATTAGAATTGCTAAGGGCTGTGGAAAAGAAGTCTCAGATGTTAATTCTTTATTAAGAAAGTTTGAACAAATGAAACAACAAATGAAGCAGATGCGTTCAATGATGGGAAGATATCCACAAAATTTCAAGTAAAAAAGCCATTATAAAAAATTAGTATTATTTTATTTCTAAATCCATTATTTTAAAAAAAAGTGAAAAAAGTATTTACAAAAGAAGAAAAATATAGTATTATATTCAAGCAACGATAGTTGTGATGGGGCCTTAGCTCATCTGGAAGAGCGCCTGCCTTGCAAGCAGGAGGTGGCGGGTTCGATCCCCGTAGGCTCCACCAATTAAAGTTGAAAATTGTACCTTGTATATTTGGCGGTGTAGCCCAGTTGGTTTAGAGCGACCGGTTCATACCCGGTAGGTCGAGGGTTCAAGTCCCCCCGCCGCTACCAAAAAAAATGGACCCTTAGCTCAATGGTTAGAGCTCCCGGCTCATAACCGGTTGGTTGTGGGTTCAAGTCCTACAGGGTCCACCATCTTTTGGAGGAATACCCAAGTGGTTGAAGGGTCCGGTCTTGAAAACCGGTAGATCGGGAAACTGGTGCGGGGGTTCGAATCCCTCTTCCTCCGCCATTTCATTTGTTTTACATACCATTTTTTGCTTATATCGCGGGGTAGAGCAGTGGTAGCTCGTCGGGCTCATAACCCGGAGGTCGAAAGTTCAAATCTTTCCCCCGCAACCAAATTTAATTTGTGGTCTAGTGGTGTAGCGGTTAACATGCCTCCCTGTCACGGAGGAGATCGTGGGTTCGATTCCCATCTAGATCGCCATTTTTTTATGGCCCGGTAGCTCAGTTGGTAGAGCAGAGGACTGAAAATCCTTGTGTCGCCAGTTCAACCCTGGCTTGGGCCACCATTTAATAAAAAAAGCGCTTTGATATCATATCAAAGCTTTTTTTATACATATACGTCAGGGTGTTCCTAAAATTATTGAGTACTATTCGTATACGTCAAAATTTAACACTCTAGCAAAAATATAATAAAATGCTATCCTAGAAATAGGAGGAGCAAGGTATGATAGAAAGAATAGAAAAGCATCGTTATTATACAGATCAAGAAAGATATGAGTTTTGTAGAAGATAT
>JALEMY010000130.1 GCA_022767485.1 Erysipelotrichaceae bacterium | reverse complement strand
TTTCTTTTATAATAATTATAGATTTCAAAAAAATATAAAAGGCATGACACCTAACGAGGTCAGATATCATGCCAATTGTAATTTTATTTACTTTTAATTATTTTAATTTTCCTGTGTCTACTTGACAAGGGTCAGTTCAATATAGACTCTGTTCTTTATTTTTTATCAATTAATTTGCCAATATCTTTATCATTTTTTTTGCTAATCAACAAGTGATTTATAATGTCCAAGTGTAGCATCATATACAAATTTTTCCTTGCTTCCACTAGGATAATATAGATAAATATTATAAACATTAGGATGTGTTAATAATACATCATATGAAAACTTACCTTTATATCCAACAGTATTATCATTAATTGATGAGTTTTCATCAGTAATATAATAATATAATGTTATCCCTTGTTGCCCATTTGATTGATGTAACAAATATGGAACGTATAATGCTGGATTATATGTTGATAAGTTTGCTGTTGCTTGCCCAATTCCTCCTACATCAAATTGTAGTATTGGACTATAATGATATATTCCTTGTTTCATTTTTTTATTTCTTCCTTTCTTCCTTTCTTAATATATTTTTATTGCTGTTTTAATTGCATAAAAAGTATTGTGATCAATATTATTTGATATTTCTAAGACATCTATTTGTCTTCCTAAGGATTTTTCTAATATATCTTTTAATAATGATACTTTACTTTTCTTTTGAGAATATGAAGATACATCTTCAAAAGATACCAGCAAATCAATATCGCTTTCTAATGTATCTTCATCTTTTGAAAATGAACCAAATAATGAAATATGGCATATTCTTAAGTAATCTTTAAATATATTTTTATTAATAAGTATTTCATTAATTATTTCTTGTTTTGTTATTTTTCTATTATTTGGTTCGTTAATAACTTGTTGAGTTAAAATAATTTTTAATATCGTTTCTTTTGAAATTTTATTATCTTTATTTAACTCGTTTTGAAGTAAAAACACTTCGTTTTTGTTAAGTAATAAGGTTGTATAACCATTTTTATAAAGTAAGTAATAAAGCCATTGTAAACAGATGATGTTGTCATTTGTAAACTCTTTTATTTCTTTAATTGTGTTTTCAATATTTTCTAATATTGTTTCATTGTTAAGATTATAAATTGTATTAATTATTTTGATAGTTAAAATGTTATCTATTGATTTTTCATATAAAATGAAATACCATTTTTTAATTGTTGATTCATCTATATTATTTTCTTTTTGAGCTAATAAGTAATTTAATGAATCATAGATGTTTTTTGCTTTCTTTTCATTATTTGTAATTACTGTTTTATATCCTAGCATTATGTTTTTACATTCATCATAGTCAACATCTAGATATATCATTTTGCATAAGTTTTTAGTAAATAAAACAACGTTTTTTAAACTATAATCATTATTCACCTAAAATCACCTCTATGATTAACGGATAATAATAACTATCTGCTGTAGATAAAATGATTTGTCCTTTTTCACATGCGATAACCAAACCTGGATTATAAATGTCATTGAGATTAGCGATGTTAACAATATAATCAGTAATATCAATTCTTACATATTTATCGATAATTTCTATTTTATTAGTAACTGGTTTATGATAAGGAAAATCATTCCATGTAGTATTAAAACTACACCACTTGCTACTTATTTTATAAGAAGTTAATTTAACATCATCTGATGAATCAATAATTGGTAAATATAAATATGCTTTATTGATATTTTTATTTAATAAATTCGATAAAGGTAAATAATTAATTCTTAGTAATAGTTCTTCTACCTCATCATCGTAATTAAAGAACGCTAATGGTGTATATATGTTATTTCTATCTTTATGTGATTTTTCTATGATTGTGTCATAGATTAATTTATTACTATACATCGTTATTTCTAAATGAATTTCATTTTGCTTTTTTGATTTTATTTCAAAAAACAATTTGTTTTTATCAATAACTTTGTACTCTATATAACATTTATCATACGTGTTATTTGATAAATTATATAATGGATTGATAATTAACATTGGAACATTATCATATCCGATAATAGCAATATTTTTATCATTACATCTAAATGTTGAATCATTATCAAAAGATATAATCCCATTGATTACACTTGATATAATTACTACTCCATTTGTGGTGTAACGATAATTTTTAAGGTGTTCGTTAAATTCTATAAGTAAATTGGTATTATCCTTTTTATAAGAAATTTTATTATCAATAATATTAAAGTTAGTTCCCTCAAATAACTTTATATTGTTATCAGATAACAATCTTTTTTTGCTTTTTTTACTTATAGGACTAGAAAAATAAATTAATCTATTTTCATCGTTAGTAATAAACATATACTCATTATCTTCTTTAACTGATTTATCTATATTAATATCAAAATATTTTATAATTTCTTTGTATCTCATTATTTCACCTTCTTAAATGATAGTTATTGCAAAAATGAGTAATAATTCATTTGATGGAAGAATTATATTTTTGTCTTTTTTAGTAAACTTTAAATCAATCTCATATTGATATATATAATTTAAAACTTCCATTTCATAGTTATAATCTTCATGTAAAACTATAGCATTATTTATATAATCTTTTTTTTGCTTACCAAACATCCAATTAATTGATCTATTGATATCCCATGTATAATCAGGGAATTTAATAGTTTTATACTGATATGAACCATCTTCATAAATAAGTTTTACTTTATCTATTAATGCATATTGTAATGAACTTCCAGCAATTGCTATTTTATCTACTTTTTCATTTATTTCTAATTCTTGTCTATTAGCTAAAATACATTTATCTTTTATAGTAGAAAAATCAAATTCTATATCATTGTTTTTAATTTTTTTTCTAGGGAATCTATCATAATCATATAAAGTAAATAAATCATTATCATTAATATTGTCGATAGATTTATATAAAAAGGTAGTATTAAAATAATTAGTTAGATTTAATTGTTTCATATAGTGTTTGAATCAATCTTTCTTCTAATTGATATATAGTATTTAATTTTTCTTTGCATTTTAATAAACTATTATAGTTGTGTTTTTTTGTTAAAAAACATTTATAAAAAATCGAAATTAAAAATGTATATTCATAGATAATTTTATTTAATATATTACTTAGTTTTCTTCTTTTAAAGCAATATTGTAATTGATATTTTTGTCTTTCTTTATGTTGTCTAATTAAAACGAAGTTTTTATATGTTTTTTCAACTTTCTTTAAAAATAGCTTTTTATTATTTATTAAGCTTTCAAAATAATTAATATATTGTTTTAATACATATAATCCGTGTTTTATAAGATGTTTATTATTACTTATGTTATTTATAAATGATGTTGTTGACCGATTATTTTTATTATGTGTTTTATAAATAACATATAGTAATGAATAGCTTTTCTTATAATAATTATCTTTATAAGCCTTAAAACCTTTTTCTATATCAATGAATTTAACAAGTTTCTTTTTATATTGAAAACTATTTAAATAGTCATGATCTATTGTATAAAAACTTTTGTTTTTATCGTTATATCCATAAATTAATATGTAATGTAGACTATGTAGTTTATTATACATATCTTTTCTATAAGTTAAGCCATAACAATCACAAGGTAGTATTACTAATCTATCTTTTTTTATTTGTTTTATAATTTCTTTAATTATTGATGTTTTGATAGTTTTTTTATGAAGCATTTTTATATTCATATCTTTATAGTTTTTAGAATATGAATTAAATTGTATTTGTTGAGATTTTAGATAATTTTGATTATATGAATATGTATAAAATGAATTAGTTATATAGGTTAATATATTAACGTTTAAACTTTGTAAAGCTGATAACACTTGATGCTTAAAGCATCCAGAAAGTGGGAATTCATTGAAAGGTTTTATATTACACACTATCTTTTTCATTTTCTAATACTTTCCTTTTAACAAGTTTTACTAAGTCACTTACATTATTAAAATTATCGATATTAAGTTCTTCATCAGTAAATGAAACAGAAAATACTTCTTCTATAGTAACTAAGATGTTGATAAAAGATAAACTATCCAAACTAAGATTATTTAAATTTGTATTTTCTTTAACTTCTTCTTTTAAAGATAAATTATCTTTAATAATATTAATGATAATTTCATTCATCTTTTTAATTTCCCTGAAGGTGTTTTATCTAACTTATCAACTATAGTAATTTTACTTGGAACCATAATAGATGGTAGTGCTTTACATAAATATCTTAACAACTTGCTAATAGAAACATCTCCTACTACCTTTAAACCAATTTTTTCTAAACCGTTTTCATCTGTAATTTTATATACCAAACAATCTTTTACATTTTCATATTTTCTAACTTCATTTTCTATTTCTCCTGGATAGATGTTTACTCCACTTTTAATAATCATATTATCTATTCTTCCTAATACATATAGATACCCATATTCATTAAAATATCCTGCATCACCTGTATGATAATATCCATCAATGATTTTTTTATTAGTTAATTCTTTATTTTTATAATAACCTTTCATTATGCTTTTACTTTTAATACAGATTTCATTATCAATAATATTAATATCAGTGTTTAATAATGGTTTCCCAACACTTCCAATAAATACATTGAAATCTATTGGACTTAGACAAGTTGCTCTTGGACTATTTTCAGTCATTCCATAGACGTTATAAAAATTAATGTGTGGATAATTATTTATCAATGATATTGCTATTTCTTTTGATAGTTTTTCCCCACTAATAATTGCATGTTTTAATGATTTTAAATTACATTTAGTTTTTAAAATCATATTAAACATTGTTGGAGTACTTCCTAGCATTGTAATATTATTTTCATTAATGTATTGATTAATTTTTCTTGGAACTAAAGTGTCCTCATAAAAATGAATTGTTAGTCCTTTATATAAGGCAAATAGTAATTCTCCTACTAATGCTGATATATGAACTAATGGTCTAATAATTAAGATGCTTTCATCATTAGATATATTTAGGCAATCATCATTTCCTAAGATATTATTAATAATGTTTTCATCAGTTAACATTACTCCTTTACTAGTAGAGGTTGTTCCACTAGTAAACATAATAAAGGCTAAATCTTCATAAGTGTTTTTATCATCACTAATTAAATCAACAACATATTGTTTTTGTTTTATTCCATATTTATCAGTAATAGGAACACAAACATTTTTGCTAGCTAAAATTGAAAGTATTTCAATAGCTTGCTTTTCTTTTTCATTTTTGGTTGTGTGAATTAGTTTTCCTTTTTCTTTATATTTCTTTGATTGTTCTTTAACTATTTTAATTAACTTTCTATAGGTAATATTTGAATTAGCAAAAGCTATCTTATTACCGTAAGTTAACATTTTTGATAATAAGAAATTATATAGTTTCATACGCTAATGTCTTTTTAATTAGATTTATTAAATCTTTAATTGTCTTTATATTTTCAAATGTTAAATCAGAACTATCAAATGTAATATCAAAAGTTTCTTCTATTTCACAAATTAAAGAAACAACTTGTAAACTATCATATCCTAAATCATTTTTTAAATTATCTGTTTCTTTAATATCTTCATCATATGCACAAGTGTCTTTAATACACTTTATTAATTTTGTTTTTATATCTAAGTCATTCATCAACAAATTCCTCCTTTAACTTTTTATATATTTCATATTCATATCTATTAATCTTAAAGATTATTTCTTTTAAAATGGTTGAATCTAGCTTATTTTTTATAATCATCATTGATATTTTTAAGAAAACATTTTCATAATATCTACTAGCTTCATTAATTGGGTTTAATAGTGAATCACTAACTATTAAATAATCACATAAATCATATAATCTAAGTCTAGTTATCTTTAATAATTGAATAAGAGATTGTAGCTTATTAAGATCATATATTTCAGGTAAATTAACGAATATTTGTTTATTAAGCTGCTTAATAAATTCTTCTTTTACTTTTTTAAATGTTAGATTATCTTTTTTTAATATTTTATAAACTAAGCATTTATTATCAAAGAAAGTATTTAGTGTATTTATATCTATTTCTTCTATGGACATAGGATAACTACTAATCATCATTAATCTATTATTTTTCTTTGTTACATGGATATAATGATCGTTTCTAAATGTTACTTTCTTTTTATTATTAAAGAAATTTTTATTAACTAATAATAAGTTAACTAATGTTTTGTTTTTAAAATCTTCTTCTTTATAATCATTAGTAACTTTATAAGTTAACATCTTATTTTCTATTAATATATTTTGTATTCTTTCAATCCCTTCATAGCTATAAAAAGTAGTGTCATTATCTAATAAATCTAAATAAATTTTATAAGCAGAAACATAACTTTTATAATATAGTTTTCTAATATCAATAATTGGATTAAGCTTATTTAATAAATAGTATTCAACGCAGGTAATATTTCGATTGTCTAGTAAATTCATCATTATATTTTATTAGTGATTTTGTATTATCAAAGTGAAGTAATCTTTCATTAATAGTATCTTTAAATACAAATAACTCTTTGTTTTCAAAGTCTTGAATTATTAATGGTAATGATTCATAGTCAAAGTTAAAGCAAAAACTCATAAAGCTTGCTAAACCAAAGATTTCATATAACTTATAAAAGATAACAAATGTTTCGTATTCAATATGATATTCTTTTACTAATTTTAATAATTTATTTAAATCGATATCTTTACTTAATAATAAATAAAGATCTAAGAATTTATATAATTGAATATCTTTATGTCGATCTACTTGAAATTTATTTGTTAGTTCTTTATAAGCATGAAGTATTAAATGAATGATAAAATCATATTTTTCTAGTGTTCTAATATAGTTATTATCAATAGATTTATAACAAACTGTATTACTTAATAATTTATCTGTTAACTTATTATCATTAGATAAATTAGATGTAGAAAAGTTAATATCTATTTCAATAAAAGGGACTATTGTGTTAGTAATCTTTAACACCCATGGTGCTGTTTCATTTCTATTCATTCTTCTACTAATGATTTCTTTTCTATCAAATAAAATTACTTTTTCTTTAGAGTAATCATAATATCCTTGTTTAAAATGAAGTTTTTCTAAAATCTTTTCAAGTTTCCCTAAATCTTTTGGATTAATTAAAATATCAATATCATTTGATGTTCTTTCTCCTAGTTTATAAATAGGAGTTTTATTATCAAAAGAACAATTTGATAAAATACTTCCTTTTAAAAACGCATGATTAATGCTATTAATTTCTAATTCATAAGATATCTTATTAACAAATTTTCTTAAGACATTATTTCTTACTTTTTGTAATGAATAAGTATTATATAAACTTGAATAAATTATTTTTGGTATTTCAAGTTTTTTTCTTTTTAGCTTATTTAAGATATATCCTGATAATTTATTTGTTTCAATAAAACCAAGTAATGAATACCAGTCATTAACTATGTGTTTTGTTGACTTATCTTTAATAATATCAATAATGAAGTTTAGATCTTTTTTATACATATTTATCTAACTCATTTTTAATATATTTAAAGGTAATATCACTGCTTGTTGAACTATCAATTACTTTTAAATTTTCTTGTAAAGCTAATAGTAAAAATTCATTTGTTACTCTATATAATAATGATTCATCTAGATATCTATCTTTTTCTTCTTCTCTTGCTTTAATTCTAGAAATAGCAATTTCTGGTTCTACAAAGGCTAAAAAGCTAATATCAGGTTTTATAATTTCTTTTAAGGCTTTATAAAACCAATTTTCATTTCTATAGTTTCTAGCCTTCATATTGGCAATTGAAGTATAGATATATCTATCACAAATAATGATTTTACCTTCTTTTAATGCTGGAATAATTACCTCATGATTATGTTGTACTCTATCAGAAAGAGTTAGTAATTGAACAGCTCTATAATTAATATTTTCATGATTTTCATCAAACATCATCTTTTGAAAAAGTCGACTATTTCTAGCTTCATCAGTTGGTTGTTTTAACAAGATAATTTCTTTTTCAGGATATTTTTCTTTTAAATACTTATAAGTTAGATTAATTAACGTTGTTTTTCCTGCTCCATCAGTTCCTTCAAAAACTATAAGTTTACCTTTATGCGTATTTGGTGTTAATTCTACTTTATTCATGGTTATTTACCTCATTACTTTTTTTAAATAATTGTTTTACGATTTGATTAGTTGTTGTTGAACTTGCTCCACTAATGATTCCTATTAATAATGCATTCCAAATGTTAGTTGCATTTAATATTAGTTCAGGATTAGTTAAGAAAATTAATATTCCTAGTATTCCTCCTAAAATTGATACTAACATTGGGATTAGTTTAAATAGTTTTTCTTTTTCTTTAAAAATTACTTTGAAGATTTCTGCAAAGACATAACAAATAATCAAAATTACTGGTACACTTACAACTTCCATATTACTTAATCTCCTTTTTATGTTTTTTTACTTATGTGATCTACTCGTTTAGTAATATTAGCTACTGCTTCTTCTACTTTAACGAGTCGTTCTAATATGTTTCTATAACGTTCATCTACTTTGTTTAGATTTTTTTCTACTCTATCTACACAGTCTTTGATATGGACAATATCTGACATTATAGAGCCTTCATGTTTTCCTTGATTTTTACTATCGCTTTTATCATTTCGTTTAAAAGCCAGATAAGCAAAGAATACTGAAGATAAAGTTCCAATTATTCCTATTACAGAAACTACTGTGGTTAATTTATCCATAGTTTTACCTCCCTTCACTATTCTTAAAGATAAAAATTTAAAGTTTTACAAAAAAAATAAAAAAACACCTTCATTTTTTCAATGAAAGTGCAAAAATTCATTATTTTTTATAGTTATTTATTAAAATTTTAGATCTTATCGTAATACTATTCAATGAAAGATTGTCAGTTATTTTCGAAGGTCATGTAAAAACATTTATGGTAATTCATAATATGAATTATAAAAAACAAATAATCATTTATTAATAAAGAATTAATACAATATAACTACGTTATGAATTCAATTCTTCCCATAAGAAATTTAACATTTTTGTAATCTCAGTTTTATTTGTTCTTTGACTTCTATTTTTGTCATCAAAAAAATACCATTGATAATAATAAGTCATATGAGTAATTAATAATTGGAATAATACTCTTTTACATTTAAAAGATAAACCATATTTTTTAAATTCTTTCAAATAATAATGAGTCGAAATCCAAGAAATAGGCAATTCAAATTTATCAAGATTAGGAATATAAAAATCGTCATAAGTTTTGTTTTGTCCATTTTTATCAACAAAAAATTCATTATTTTTAAAATTAATAATATATCTAATTGGGAAATAATATCTTTTTCTTACCCAATTAACCACATATCTCAAATAATCATTTATTTCTTTTGGAATATTTGAATTAACTATTAATTTTACCCCGGAAATGTAATTATCACAATATAATTCTTTAAACTCCTTATTAATCCAATTATAATTCATATTTATTCCTCCTCGTATGCTTAGGTTCAATTTTATAGATCTTCAACAAATAATTCAACAATTTCTGAAATGATTCCACTTATCAAAATTTTACTAATTTTTTTAGATTTGTGGTGGTTATGATCTATTCCATGGGTATGTTTTCTTTTTTTAGGAGGTCTTCTTCTACCACTTCTATTAACCCAATCAGGCTTATTTCTAGTTTTATTTAATAATTCTCTACCTTGTTTTTTTATATTTGCATCAAAACTTAAGATAGAGATAGCACCAGCCAATGTACTAACTCCAAACATAAACTTAGCAAAATCATTAACATTCAAATCAGCATTTATGCCTCCATAATAATCATTAGTTTCAGTTTGATTATCAAATTCAATTTCTTCAACAAATTCAGCGACTGCTGCCACAATAACGACAATAACAATTACACATAAAACAAATAGCAATGAATAATACAATAAAGTTAATGTTGCTGAATTTCCATAATAATCAACAAAATTAACAGGATCATTATTACAATAAACAAATAGATTTAATCATAAAGGTGTTTCAGTTTCAATATACTTTTCAGAACCCCCAGAAATCCATCTGCAAAAATCAGGATTATAATATCTGCTTTTACAATAGTACATTTGTGTTTCACTATCGTAGTAGTAACCTTTATATCTCATAGGGTTATTTACACCTAAAGTATCTTTCATTTCACCAAAAATGTCAATAATCTTTCCAAAAGCATTGTATACGTACTCTACAACTAACTTACCTGTAGAATCAATAATTCCGTTGATATTTCCTAATGAATCTCTTAAATAGAAATATTTAGTTTGATGGTATTCAAATCCATATAAATAGTCATCATGATATAAGAAAATCATTGTATAAACACTGCTTTGTAAAGTGGTTCTTTGACAAATTAGTTTGTTATTTAAATCATAAATATATTCATAATCTTTGTATATATGATTATCATTTAATACTTGACCAGTGTCTACT
>JALEMY010000117.1 GCA_022767485.1 Erysipelotrichaceae bacterium | reverse complement strand
TCACTAACAGGTAGTATTCTTTGATTATCGATTAAAGAATTATATGCTTCTTGTTTTTCAACGTCATTATTAATAAATGGAAAAACATAAGTTAAAGTTACACTATCAAAGGCTTTTTTATAATAATCATAAAAAGTAACTAGTCTTTTTGGTCGATCTGGATGATAAAAAATGATTATCTTCTTTTTAGGATATCTTTGCTTTAACGCTTCTATTGTTGCTATTATTTCTTTAGGGTGATGTCCATAATCATCAACAATAATATTGCTTTTTATTTTATCGATATTCATTCTTCTTTTAGCGGCTTGATAGCTTTTTAAAGAATTAATGATATTTTTTAACGAAACGCCTAAATATAAACACACCATAATACAAGCGATAACATCATCAAATATTTCCTTACCATAAAAAGGTAATGTTACAAAATGGCACATTTCTTTTCCTTCTTTAATTACTAAAAATGTTCCTTTTTTGTTAAATTTAATTTTTTTTATTTTAAAATATTTATTATCATATCCAAAAGTTATAACATTTTTACCACTATATTTAATTTTCTCATTAATAAAAATCTTATCTTTTGCTTGCTTAAAAAAACTAAAAAAAGCATTATTATAATCAAATTCATTATTAAAGTATTCCACATGATCATAATCGATATTTAAACAGACGATAATATCTGGTTTATAAGTTAAAAAATGTCTTCTATGTTCACATGCCTCAAAAACAAAGTATTTTCCATCTTTAAACGCTTTACCACTACCATCACCAATTAAAAAAGACGTCTTATATGTTGATGATAAAACGTGCTTTATCATATTACTCGTCGATGTTTTTCCATGAGTTCCACAAACAGCAATACTATAATAATTTCTTGATATTTCATATAGCATTTCCTCATATGTTTTTATAATTTTACCATTAAAATCGTATTTATTTAAAAATGAATTGCCTACAATAATAATGTCTGAATCTTGGTAATTCATGTTAGATAATGATTCTATTACTATATTTTTCTTTATCAATTCGTCTTGAGTAAACACATATGAATCAACATCTGCTCCTTTTACATCATTATTTAAATCTTTTAATATCATAGCTAAACTAGCCATTCCCGAACCTTTAATACCAACTAAATAATACTTCATGCAAAATCACCACTTAATTATATGCAAATGGCAATATAAAAATTATTTTATAATTGTATATTTAGTTTTCATGTAATTAATATTCATTAACATTTAGTAAACTATTTTTATCTATAACATTAATATTATTTTTTAATGTATTCCGGAAAAAGTTAACAAATTATGAATTGTCGAAGTAAGGAGAATTTTGTATGAAACTAATTCAACGCGATTTATATTTAAATCAACCAATAAGCAAAAAAGAAAATGGATTAATTAAGACTATAACGGGGCTTAGACGCTCTGGTAAAAGATATCTTCTTTTTAAAATTATTCATAATCATCTTCTTGAATGTGGTGTTAAAGAAGAGAATAGTCTTTTTTTATTCGATATAAACAAATAATTATCAAATGATGCCAGACATTCATGAAGTCCCTAGCCCTTTATAACAACTAGAAAGTATTTCATATAAAAAATCACCACTACATTATATGTAAGTGGTGAGATTAATATTTATAGGTAAATATAAATGAGCTTATTTAATTAAATATATTCAATTGGAACTAACCAACAATTCTTATTTATTGGTTGCAATTTAGGACTCATGCAAAATACTAATCCTGTTAAAACATTATCTGAGTATTTTTTTAATACCTCAAAATGTTTATCAGGATGATTAGGACTTACACCTTTTTTTATTTCAATTGGATATAGTGCATTTGCTTCAGCATAAATTAAATCAATTTCTTTTTGGTCCTTATCACGATAATAATACAAATGCATTTTAGGATCAACGCCATGACTTGTAAAATTCTTAATTAATTCACTAACAACAAAAGTTTCAAATATAGCACCACCTAAAGCGCCAAATTCTAAAGTTTCTGCATTTGGATATTTTGCTAAATAGCTACATAACCCTGTATCCATAAAATATAACTTAGGAGCTTTAATAATTCTATTTGATAAATTAGAATGATATGGTTGCAATAAATATATAATACCTGATGATTCCAAAATACTAATCCAATTTTTAATCGTTTTAGAATCAACACCAATTTCCTTGGCTATTGTAGCGTAATTTACTTCTTGTGCAGTTCTAACTGCTATATACTGCATAAAATTATAAAATTCTATTTTCTTCCCCACATTTAATAACTGTTTTACATCTCGTTCAATATAAGTATTAATATATGAAGAGAAATAATCATTTCTTTCGATTGTTTTAGTAACTATACTTGGCATGCCACCATTATAAATAATCTCAAAAATTTGTTTAGTATCTAATTTTGATTTAATTTTTTTCTTTTTTAAGTTTTCAATTGAGGGATTAAATACATCAGAACCATTATTAAGAATTTCACTTAAAGATAATGAATATAAATTTAAAATACCAATTCTTCCAGCAAGAGATTCGCTTACTTCTTTCATTACTTTAAATTGTTGAGAACCAGTTAGCCAAAATAATGTTTTATTACATTCATTATTTTTTAAATTTTCAAGTCTTTCTTCATCAACAATCATTTTAATGTAAGAAAGCAAAATTGGAGCATATTGAATTTCATCAATTAAAAGTGGATAGGAGTATTGTTCTAAAAAATATTTAGGATCATTTAGTGCTAAATTTCTTGCATCTAAATCATCTAACGTAACATAATTCATGTCATTTTCTTTTATTAATTGTAACATAGTTGATTTACCAACTTGTCTAGCTCCAGTTAAAACTAGCACTGGAAATTCAGAAGAAACCTTTTTAATTGTATTTTCTATATTTCTTTTTATATACATAAAAACACGACCTTTCCGGAATG
>JALEMY010000016.1 GCA_022767485.1 Erysipelotrichaceae bacterium | reverse complement strand
AATTAATTAGTAATCTTATTGACCATATCATAGTCGGTAATGTTAAAATAGTAGATGGGAAAAAGACTAGAGATATAAGAATAGTTTATAGATTTCTAAGTTAATTCTTAAGATGTTATATAAAAGAGTGATGTCGAAACTCAGCTTTATTGGGTATCCTCACGTTACTATTCGCCTGAATTATGCAGATGGATTTCACTAGATTCAATCGAATATTTAGATCCTGAAAGCATTAATGGACTAAACTTATATGCATACTGCAACAACGACCCCGTTAATAAGTACGATCCTACAGGACATATTGCAATCTCTTTAATTGTAGGACTGGTTGTGTCATTTGCTATTGGTACAACAGCTAGTGCAATTAGTCAGTATGCTCAATATGGTGATGTAAACTGGCTTCAAACTGGTGTTGATGGATTGTTTGCAGTTGCCTCAACTGTCTTAGCTTATACTGGTATTGGATTAATTGGATCTATCGCCGCAGGAGCAGGAATGGAGTTAGCACAATACACATTAGATTCGGCAGTATTCCATGATGACTTTAGTTGGTCTGGTGCGTTAATTGCAACTGGATTGGGAGCATTAGGAGGTTTAGCTAGTAGAAGAGGTGCTCAACACTTTAAATCTATTGGAAGTAATCTAGATGATACTGGAAGAACTGGTGTTAAGGCGATTTTAACTGCATTTGACAAATATGGAACAGGTGCAGGGTATCAAAAAGTAATGAACTTATGGGGGAGGTAGAGTGGCAAATTCTCTTGCAAAATCTATTTCTCAAAACTTCACGAAAAGTGCATTGATTATTTGGGGCACAACGGCTGCAACATATGTAGCAAGTTATGGTTTAGGGCAAATTAATTGGGGATTCTAGGAGGAAAAATATGGAATTGTTATATTTAGTTGGAACTATATGGTCAATTTTATTAGTAACATTTGCTATGTGTTTTGATGCCAGAAGACCAATGTCAACAAAATTAAAATACAAATATAGAGTTAAGGATGACTCAATATTTAGAAAAATAATAAAATTTAAAGACAAAGTACACTGTCCTTGTAATTATTTTAAAATCGTTCCATTTTATATATTTCTACTATTAGCGATTCTAAGTTTAATCTTATTACTTGTTGATATATTTTCTAATGGATTTGTTACAAATGTTGTTCCTGAAAAAGTGTTTACAATAGTAATGTTATGCATTTTAGGTGTTAGTATATTGTATTTCCTTGTTATTGTAATTTGGTGGGAAATTGTTGATTACAATGAGTTTAAGTTCACTAAAGAAGAAAAGGAAAAGTTAAAACAATTAAGAAAATTTAGAAAAGAAAACAAAAAGAATAAATAATAGCAAATTACTTTCACAAGCAAAACTAGGTGGATTTACTTTCGAGTAGATTCACTTTTTCATTTAATCTATATTAATAGATTATTTAATAGAAAAATGTTATAATAAGATATCAAATGAAGAATTTTGAAATTTATAATTGATAGAAAGGAGTAACAATATTGTAATTGAGATTAAAAAATCCAAATCAGTATTCATCATATTAGGAATAATTGGTTTATTGAGTGTTATAGCATCGATTTTAATTGTTGCTTTTGTTGAAGATAGACAATCAGTTCCATATATATTAATGACTCATGCAATAGTTTTTTTGTAGTATTAATATACTTTATAGTTTTTTTTATAAGTTACATTAAAATGCCTTATTTATATTTGATTAAGTTTAAAGAAGATTATATTGAACTTACTAAGGATAGAGAAGTTTTTTATAAAGATGTTAGTTATGTTTTAACAGATGATAATGATTATATTAAGTATTTTGTTATTACTTCTCATAATAAAATTGGATTTTATCATAAAAGTAAAGAAGTAAATAAATTCTTGATTGATTTGCTAAAATCTAAAGATGTAAAGGTTATTGATTCACAATATAAAAAAAAGCTAATAAATGTGTTGCCAAAATTTATTGGATTAAGCAAGAAGATGGCGGAATAAGAAATATTCCTTTTACAAATATGTACGCACCTCAAATAATTTTAGAGGAAGAAGAAAGAAGTAATGAAGTCGTATGGAGTGCATTTGTTATTAACAAAGAATCGATCATATATGATAGAACAACAATCGCTGATATTATGCTATTTTCTGAAAAATGTCCATATGAATTGAAAGTTGGAGTTAAATTCAAATTATATGAAGGTAGTAGACTGGTTGCTACTGGTGAAGTCGTAGATGAAATAGGAAGTGGTAATTATGTTAGATAAACATATTAGAAAGATAGAACCTATTATTGAAGAATTAAAAGGAAAAAGAATAGAAAAGGTAGATGGCGTTTTAATACCAGAGTATTTATATTCTTTTACTAATGGATTATGGTTATCTTTTGATCTTGATAAAAGAGATAATTATTTTGATGTTAAGTTAGGAAGATTATTTTCTTTAGATGATGTTATGCCTAGATTAATTGTATTGGAAAGCATCGAATACTATTTTGCTGCAGTTAATGAATTAAAATTAGGACATATAAAATATGAATTTTCACATATTTCATATGAAATAGAAAATGTGTTTGAAATATTAAAAAATAATTTAAAAACAATTGTAGAGAATTATTATCAATTAAGAGAAGTTGGAAAAACAAAGGTTTTAATTTCAAAAGAAGAAGAAAGATTGAAGTCTTATTTACTAGCAGATTTAAGTTATTCATCTAATTTGGAATTAGATTTAAAGGATAGAATTGAATCTTTTACAAGTAGAGTAAATAAAATTGACTCAAATAAAATGATTAAAAGAGCAAACAAGAGAAAGCAATTAAAATGGCAATTATTTGATGGTATAGGTGAATTAATATTTGGATTAGGAATAATAGGTATTGGACTATTATGTGCGTGGTTATTTTCACTAAAAAAAGATATATCTAATATCCCTTTTGAAGTGTTCATCATGCTTGCTTTAGTAATAGTAATCATCTTAGCGTTTATAGTTGGATTAATTGTTTTATTGGTAAAGAAAAAGAAAAAATAGAATTAATAAATTATTAGTTATGAAAGGAGTACTGCTGTATTTGTTGACATAAGCAGTATTAATCAAAAACAAATTAACTTATAAAGACTTGACTTATATCAAAATCAATTGCTTAAGAGATATTGAAAATGGTGTTTATAAGAATATTGTTTGCGTTAACAATAACCCATCAAATCTTATTGATTCTTCAAATCAAACTGTATCTATTGCATAAAAACTTTTGTTTTTATCGTCATATCCATAAATTAATATGTAATGTAGACTATGTAGCAATTTCATAATCTTCATATTTTTTATATCATGATGACTATTTATATGGATTTGAATACGATCAATCTAAATACTTCTATTTAAGAGATTCATTAAAAAATATCATTGGAATTATTGATTCAACAGGTAAGCTTGTTGTAGAGTACGTATACAATGCTTTTGGAAAACTTATTGACATTTTAGGTGAATTGAATGATACTATAGGTGCAAATAACCCTATGAGATATAAAGGTTACTACTACGATAGTGAAACTCAAATGTACTATTGTAGAAGCAGATAGTATAATCCTGATTTTTGTAGATGGATTTCTGGTGACTTTGAAAAGTATATTGATACTGAAACACCAGTAGGGTTAAATTTATTTGTATATTGTGGTAATGATCCAGTTATGGGGTATGATCCAAATGGTAATGTTAACTGGTGGAAGGTTGGCGCTATTGCATTAGCAGCTACCACTGTAATAGCAGGAATGGTACTAACGGTTGTTACTTTTGGCGCAGTATCAGTTGCTTAAGCAATTGCGATTACAGCTGCTATTACTTTAGCCGCAAAAACTGCTGAGGTTGTAACTTTACAAGTCAAAAAAAGTATGGCTGATGGAGATGATGCAAGTGGTATTTTTACAGATGTTGTAGACGCAATTGCTGGAAACTCTT
>JALEMY010000099.1 GCA_022767485.1 Erysipelotrichaceae bacterium | reverse complement strand
AATAGAAAAGCATCGTTATTATACAGATCAAGAAAGATATGAGTTTTGTAGAAGATATAAGATATCTGGGAAAACAATTAGTGAGTTTGCAAAAGAAAATAATATAAAAAGGACAACACTAAGAGATTGGGTAAATGCATATAATAACATAAATGGAAAATTCATAAATGTAAGTACTGTAGCAGAAAATGAAAATAATATAGTAGAGAATAAAGATTTAAGAGTTAATATGCTAAGTGAAGTGGAAAAGATAAAGAAAAGTTCACATTTTTCTAGATTTGATCATTCAATTGTTGTGATAGAGTATAAAGGCATAAAAATATCAACATCATTAAATCAAGCAGAAAGATTATTGGAAAAACTATATGATAACGTTTAAAGAAAACAAGAATATATATTTGTATTCAGAAAATGTAGATATGCGAATGGGATTAAATAAAATTCAAATATTAGTAGCTAGTAATTTTTCAAAAATGGAAATAAGGCATTCCGTATTTGTGTTTTGTTCTAACAGTGGCAAAATTATAAAGATGTATTATGAAGACGATTATGGAAGTTGGTTATTACAAAATAGATTATTTGATGGAAAATTCAAGTGGCCAAAAGGAATAGACACGGGAACAAAAATAACCAAGGAACAATTAAATGGATTGTGCAAAGGCCTTGAAGTAATCGAATCAAAAAAGATTATAAATAAAGGAATTAATTATTATTAAAGTGACAATAAGTCACTTTTAATTTGCCTAAAATAAGATTTTAAAACTATATATTATTTTATAATATATAGTTTTAATTTTAATAACAATATGTTATAATGTTTTTGAGGATAATATTATGACACTAGAAGAAATGTTAAAAAGAATCCAAAAATTAGAAAATGAACTTGCTGAAGAAAAAAGAAAGCATTATGAAACTAACAAAAAATTAAATGAAGTTCTTATGCAATTATCTATTTATCAAGAAAAATATGGCATTGAAAGGATTAAGCAAATTATTCCTAAAAGTGAAAAGATTGATAAACTTGATAATACAATTAATGAAGTTGAAGAAACTATCAAGGAAGAAAAAAAGAAAAAATCAACTAATAAAGGAAAAAAATACAAAAAATCAAAATTTGATTATGAAAGCCATGTTAGCGAAACAAGATATATTGATACAAATGAAGAAATATGTGAAAAATGTGGTGAAAAATTAGTTTATGCATCACAACAAATAAGATATGTTGTTGAAGTGTGTCCTGCTAAAGTTAAAGTTATTAAACTAATTAAACGTAGTAAAAAATGCCCAAAATGCAATTATACAGATGGCAAATTATATTACCCTATAGTTAACGAAGTGTTTAATGGAAGTATATTAACACCATCTTTATCTTCTTTTATTATGTATCACAAATATGAACTAGGAATCCCATTTCATCACCTTGCTTCACACTTAACAAACTCTGTTGGATTTGAAATATCAAAACAAAATCTAGCAAACTATATGGCTAAAACAGCTCAAACTCTTGAACCAATTTATGAGAAAATGAAAAGCGACTTACTTAATAATGAGGAAAAAGTTTTGTTTTGTGATGAAACAACACTAGTGGTATCTAAAAAAGATGAGATTAATAAAGACAGAAAGAAAAGTTATGTTTTTGTATATACTTCTAGTTTCTATAGCAAGAACCAAATAAGAATATACGATTTTCATGAAAGCAGAAAAGTTGATCAAATTTCTATGTGGTTATCATCTTTTAATGGGGTTATTCATTGTGATGATTATAGTGGTTATGATGTGCTTAAAAAACAAAATAAAAACATCAAACTTCAAAGATGCTGGGCACATGTTAGAAGAAGGTTTGCTGATATTGTTAAAAGTTTAAATGAAAGTCAAAAGAAAGACAGTTATGCTTTTAAAATATTACAAGAAATAGGCAAACTATTCATCCTTGAAGCAAAATACAAAAAACAAAAGAAAAACCCTATTTCAATATTACAATCTAGAAAATTAGATATGCCTCCTATTATTGAAAATATAAAGAAATTAATATTTGAGGCCAACGCAATAAAGGGATCTGCATTAGACAATGCTATTAACTATGCAAAAGGATGCTTTAATGATTTATTTACTTTTATGGAAAATGGATATGTAGAATTGACAAACAATGTATGCGAAAGAGCTGTCAAACCTTTTGTTGTGCAAAGAAAAGTTTTTCAAACATCTGGATCATATGCTGGGGCAAGATATACTTCAAAACTATTTTCTATTATTCAAACTTGTAGAATTAACAACATCAACGTTGAAAAATATATTGAATATGTATTAAACAACATTAATAACAAAAATCTAACAATTGATGATTTAACACCATATTCAAGTCATATTTTAAAAGCAATTAAATAGGTGCGAGTTGAAATCTCCCTGGCGGAAAATGGCGGAATTATAAAAAAGATAATTAGAATAATTACAGTTTTTAACTATAATTTCTGATTATCTTTTTCTTTTTATCATACGTGTTAAATTTTGACGGTTCTTTCCACGATTAGTTGACAAATATCTCTATAAATAATACTATTACACAATTTCGAATTCAAACTCATGTAATAGTATTTTTGTTTTTAAAGTGTCAAATTTACATCTTCCATACATTACTCTTTTTATTAATTTGATTAAATTAACTTTTCCTTCAGCAATGCCGTTATTATTAGCCATGTCAATGGCATTAATTACTGCATTTTTTTCTTTGGATAAAACTTCAATATAAGAATTTATTGAATCAATATTAGCTTCCTTGGCATTAGAAATCCACTCATCTAGTTTAGTACTATCTTTTCCCAATATTAAGCTTTTAAATGATGAATAAATCTTAAGTATGGATCCAATTATTGGATATTTTTCAATGATTTCATCTAATTGGAATTGAGGAATTATATTTTCTTTTTCATTATCAAAATAGAAAAGTTTTTTTACTGTTTTAGCATCGATGATATCTGAATACAATAATGAGATATCAAGATCTTTGTTTATCCTTTTTTCTTTTAATATGAATCCTCTTACAGAATCTGGTGTGATTTTATGACCTTTTTCTTTTTTAATATACTTAGCTATATCAATAGAAGATTTTCCAGATAAGTAAAGTTTCATTATTTCATCTTTATATGTTGGTAATATACCTTCTTTTTTTTGACCATAATGTGCATTACAAGGGTCAAACTCTGGTTGGATATATCTCTTAATACAGGTCATACTGAAATTAGTTATTTTCCTAATTTCATTTATTGATTTACCACTATTATATAATTCTTTAACTTTTTTAGCACGTTCTATTGTTTTTTCTATGGCTTTGTTATGGTCTCTGCCTCTTGAATTCGTAGCATGAGGAGGTATATCAGCCTCTTTCATTTCTACATAATTTCTGACAGTAGCGACGCCTATATTATATTTTGAAGCTATTTCAACATAATTTAATCCACTTTTATGTTTTTCTTTAACTAAAAGGATTCTATCGTGCCTATCAAGAAGTAAATATTCAGCAAGGTCTGTTATATTACTTTCCTTAGGAGTAACAGCTATACGTCCTGTAATAATTGAAGAAGCTATATCACAGCATTTGTCAGCCATATTTTTTAATAAATGAAACCTATCAGTTATTTGCTTTATTGTGGTTTTAGAATCATTAATTGCTTTATTGTATGACCAACTTCCATCTCTTGAGGCGAATTCTATATTAGGATATTTATTTAATTCGTTAGTAACATCTTCACATTCTCTAGAGTTAATGACATTAATTATTTTTTTCTTCGTAGAATCAATAATTACAGTACCATATTTATGTCTTCGTTTGGTAGCAAAATCATCTATAGCAATAGAAGTAATGTCATTACTATTGGTTACTATTATTTTGGTTTTTTTTTAAGTAATTACATATTGAGCTTTTCTTAGCTATAATACCCATATCATGCAAATCTTTTGAGGCTTGTATGCTACTTATATCCTTATTCAAGTTAACTATAGTTTTTATTAATCTTTTTGTTTTACGACCCTTAGGGGATATAAAATCAACATTTTCTATAAATGTTTTTGTTGGGCATTTTTTATTTCTGCAAATGTACTTTTTTCTTTCTAGTTTGATAAGTACAGGTATTTCTTGTATAGGCAAATCATAAAATTTAGAATAATAAATAGAATGAATACTATTTGTCTTTTTGCCACAGTCAGGACAATATACTGTAGTTTTTCTTAAATGACATGAGGCTAAATAAATACCATCCACAAGCTCAATATCATCGGTTATAAGACGAGGATTTAAGCCAACTATTTTACTAATCATTAAAAATACACCACCTTAATATATAATTTATTATATATTAAAACGATAATTTTGTCAACTAATCATGGAAAGAACCGTATAATATTCTAATATAAAGAATTCTTGAAACAATCCTTTAGATAAATCAAAATCATTTGCTAGAATTAAATAATCACCATTAATAGCACTACTACTTAACTCTATCGTTGTTGATTCTTTAATTATCCGTCCGTTATTCCATCCTAAAAGTGCCTTAGAAAAACTATTGTGATCGCCAATAGTTTGATCCATCATATCTGCACCTGCTAAGCCACCTTTTTCGCTTCCTTTTGTTAAGGCAGTATCATAATAATCATCAAGGCCAAACATATGTGCCATTTCATGAATATATGTGTGAGTTTCTAATTTTTCCTGCTTATTTATTAAAAAATCAATACCAGCAAAAACATTGCTTTTAATCTTCAAATTATCAAATAATATTTCATTTTGATTTATATAACTAGTAAATGCCCACCATAAAGGATTAGCATATGTGTAATCCACTTCGTGATTATAAATTAAATACACGCCATCTATATATCCATCATTATTACTATCATAATCTTGATAATTTATCATTTCATCATAATAAGTTAATGATTCTATAACTATTTCTTTTACTGCATCGACATAATTGTTTTTAGTTTCATAATAATTTGAAGGATGTAACGTGGTATAAGTATTTAATATATCAAAATTTAAATGAATATTATTATAACTTGATATTTCATAATATTGTTTTACGCTATAAAAATCAATTAATTCATTATTATTTGCATTAAAAGCAATGTCTAATAAATTTGTATCTATCATCTTATTTACATCGTTAAAAGAAATAGGAATAAGTAAGATATTAACATTTCCATTCACTGGTGTTAAACCTTCTTGATTTAATGCTATTTCGTGAATATAATCTTTTTTTATTACATCAATGTATTCATGATTACTTTCGCTTATATCAAAAGAAGTAGCATCGCTTATGCTAATGCTACTATCATTTTGACAACTACATAATAATACTAGACATGCTATTATTAATAGTTTTCTTTTAATCATTATAAAATACCATCTGGATATGATATCTTCGTTTCATTAACATTTGTAAATGTATATGTTTTTACAAACGAATAAACTGAATTATCACTTTGAACAATATAAACACTAGTTTCAATCTTATCAAAAACTAATGAACCATCATCTGTTTCTTTAAGATAAATTCTAAGTCCACCATAAG
The DNA here is from genome assembly GCA_022767485.1 of Erysipelotrichaceae bacterium. Lineage (GTDB taxonomy): Bacteria > Bacillota_I > Bacilli_A > RFN20 > CAG-631 > CAKPXW01. The sequence continues at coordinate 620 of JALEMY010000099.1, read as the reverse complement.
TATCTGCAAAATAGAATAATTGATCACAATATTTTTGTTCAGTTTGCGCATCTTTTGCTGTTATATACCCTTTATTTTCATCATAAATGAAATCATCAGGATTAATAGCAAACAATAATATTCTATCAAGATAAATTTGACTTACATATGATTCATAATCATCCATTCCATAAGATGTCACTGTAAAGTTGCCATCAAAGTCTTCATCTAAATAACATAATGGGTAGGTAGAACCTGTAGATACCAAATAGAAGTAATGCATCAATGTTGGATATGATGAATCAGCATAACTATATTCATAATTGCCATTTTCAGCAAGAAGTTTAAAGTCGATATGTGAATCTTCTTTTATTTCTCCATTATAAACTATAGTCCAAACACTATCTATAGTATAATTCATAGTTTCTTCACTACTAAACATTGTTAAAGCATCAGCTTGCTTTGTCGTTAATGCATTACCAGTATAAGTTTCTCTACCTTTATAATAAGGTTGATTTGGATTAATATATTCTTCTGCATTATCTGGTACAATTACTGAGCCTGTTGCATAGCCATGATTTGAAAGAGTAATAGTATAATAATATGTTACTTCTTGATAAATAGAAATGGCATTAATAGCA